>NZ_JBEZJL010000076.1:0-53065 GCF_040651755.1 Actinomadura sp. NPDC048394
AACAGGTTCAAGCGCCCCCATATTTCGTCAAGCACGCCCCAAGACCCCACCCCACCAGCAAAGACCACCCAAAACACCCCCCACGCAAGGGCTGCAGCCCAGTTCTCCCGCCCCAAAAAAAGTTTGGAACGATCTCCACAGGGGCGGGATAGGCGGCCTGTCGATCACCCCACAGCCGCCCAGACCACCCCTGGGCAGGGGATTCGACCCACCTCACGCACCTGGAAAACCCTCCGCACGGCCCTGGATCAGCCCGTCCCACACCCACGCAAAGGCCCCTTTGGACGGGCGGAAAGCGGCCAGCAACCCGCCCAGGCAGGCCCCCAGGGGCACGGGGCAGGTGCTTTGTGGCAGGGGAACGTAAAGCGGGGCGCGCACCGGCGGCCGGTACGCGCCCCGCTCCCCAGCAGGGGCCTGAGGGTCAAGAAACGGGCGTCTGGGGCGGGTCGCCGCCCAGGTAGGCGCTGCGCATCCGCGGGTCGGCGGCGAGCTCGGCGGCGGTCCCGGACAGCCCGATCCGGCCGAGTTCCAGCACGTAGCCGCGGTCGGCGACCTCCAGGGCGGCGCCCGCGTCCTGCTCGACGAGCAGGACGCCCGTCCCGCTCTCGGCGATCCCGGCGAGCCGCGCCAGGATCTCGTCCACGACCACGGGCGCGAGGCCCAGGGACAGCTCGTCGATGAGCAACAGCCGCGGCCGGCCCATCAGCGCCCGCGCGATGGCGCACATCTGCTGCTCGCCGCCGGACATGCTGCCCGCGACCTGGCCGAGCCGGTCGGCGAGCCGGGGGAAGATCTCCAGGACCGGGGCGAGGTCGCCGTTCCTGGGCACCCAGCCGCCGAGCCGCAGGTTGTCCCGGACGGTCAGCCCCGGGAACAGCCGGCGGCCCTCGGGGACGTGCGCGACCCCGGCGGCGGCGACGTCCTCGACGGCCGCGCCGATCAGCTCGCGGCCCGCCACCCGGACCGACCCGCTCCGGTCCGGGATCATCGCGGTGACGGCCCGCAGCAGCGTGGACTTCCCGGCGCCGTTGGGGCCGACGAGCGCGACGATCTCCCCCTCGTCCACCGACAGGGACACCTCGTGCAGCACCCGCACCCGGCCGTAGCCCGCGGTGAGCCGGTCGATCTCGAGCATCATGAGCGGTTCTTCCTCGTGTACCGGTGGCCGAGATACGCCTCGATGACCCGCGCGTCGTCCAGCACCTCGTCCGGCGGGCCCTGGGTGAGGACGGCGCCGTGGTGCAGGACGAGGATCTCGTCGGAGACGGCGGCGATCGCCTGGACGATGTGCTCGATGACCAGCAAGGTGAGGCCCTCGCCGCGCAGCTCGTCGATGAGCCGGAGCGCCGGGTCGATCTCGGCGGCGCGCAGCCCGGCCAGGACCTCGTCCAGCAGCAGCACGCGGGGCCGGAGGGCGAGCGCCTTGGCGAGCTCGAGGCGGCGGGCGTCGGCGACGGGCAGTTCGGCGGGCGGCAGGTCGCCCTTGCCGCCGAGGCCGACCCGCTCCAGCACCCGCTCGGCCTCCCGCCGGGCGCGGGCGCGGGAGCGGATCCGGGCCGGGCCGAACATCACCGCGACGGTGACGTTGTCGGCGACGGTGAGGCCGCGGAACGGCTTGACGATCTGGAAGGTCCGCGCGACGCCGGCGTGCGCGATCCGCCAGGGCCGGGCGCCGGTGAGGTCGGTGTCGCCGATCAGGACGGACCCGGCGGTCGGCTTGAGGTGGCCGCTGATGAGGTTGACGAGGGTGCTCTTGCCCGCCCCGTTCGGGCCGATCACGCCGAGGACGCGCCCGGCGGGCAGCGCCAGGTCGACGCCGGAGACCGCGAGCAGGCCGCCGAACCGGCGCTGCAGCCCGCGGACCCGCAGGACGGGGGTGTCGCCGCTCACAGCCGGTACCTCCGGACGTTGGACAGCAGGGAGAAGTCCCGGGTGCGGGCCGCGTCCCGGGCGAAGTTGACGACGCCCTGCGGCAGCAGGACCACCGCGATGATGATCAGCGCGCCGAGGGTGAGGTCGTGCGCCTCGGGCAGGTGCTGGCGCAGGTACTCGGAGGCGATCGCGATGCCGGCGGCGCCGAGGATCGGGCCGAGCACGGTGCCGGCGCCGCCGAGCACCACCATCACGATCATCAGGACGGTGATGTCGACGTCGAACAGCCGCTGCGGGTAGATCGTGACCTGCTGGAACGCGTAGGCGGCGCCGGCGGCGCCGGTGAGCGCGGCGGACACGGCGAACGCGGCGGTCTTGGCGACGGTGGTGTTGACGCCCATCGCGGCGGCGGCGTCCTCGTCCTGGTTGACGGCGCGCAGCGCGTAGCCGGCGCGGCCGCGCGAGATCAGCGCGACGACGGCGGCGGAGACGACGGCGATGCCGAGGAACAGCAGGTAGAACCCGTCATTGCCGAGCCACGGGGTGATCGCCCGGTCGCCGGTGGACGGGATCGTCGCGCCGGATCCGCCGCCGGTCCAGCGGGGGACGTTGGTGACGAGCTCGCGCAGGCCCTCGGCGACGCCGAGCGTCGCGACCGCGAAGTAGTGGCCCTTGAGCCGCAGCAGCGGCAGCCCTACCACGGCGGCGAACACCGCGGCGACGACGGCGGCGGCGAGCAGCGCGATCCAGAACGACAGCTTCGCGTGCACCATGAGGACGACGGTGGTGTACGCGCCGAGGCCGAAGAAGCCGACCTGCCCGAAGCAGGCGTAGCCGGTGTAGCCGCCGATGAGGTTCCACGCCGCGGCGAGCGCGACGAACATGAAGACGGTGGTGACGGTCCGTTCCTGGCCGGTGTAGAGCTGGCTCTGCAGGCCGAGGCAGCCGAGGACGAGGAGGACCCCGCCTCCCCACGGCCACCAGGCGGGCAGGCGCGGGCGGCGTCCGCGAACGGGGCCGGCGGAGGTCTCCGCCGGCGCGGCGGTGCTGGATTCGGCCATGGTCACACCTCGACCCGGGAGGAGTAGAAGGCCCGTCCGGCGATGCCCTGGGGCCGTACGGCCAGCACGATCACGAGGACGGCGAACGCGACGGCGTTGACGAGGGTGCCGGGCAGCAGCTGCCCGCCCCACGCCTCGACGAGGCCGAGCACCATGCCGCCGATCAGCGCGCCGTACATGTTGCCGAGCCCGCCGAGGACGGCGGCGACGAAGCTGAACAGGGTGAAGCGGCCGGCGTCGGCGGGGCTGAAGGTGCCGACGGCGCTGACCGCCGCGCCGGCCGCGCCCGCCATCGCGGCGGCGAGGCCGAAGGTGAGGGCGTAGACGTGCCGGGCCCGGATGCCCATCAGCCGGGCCGCGCCGCGGTCCATGCCGGTGGCGAGGATGGCGAGGCCGGTGCGGGTGCGCCGCATCACCGCGACGAGGGCCAGCGTGAGCAGCAGCGCGACGGCCGCCGCCAGGAGCCGTCCGACCGGTACCCGGACGCCCGCCATCAGGGCGAACCCGTCGGCGGCGTAGCCGGTGGTCACCGAGCGGTAGTCGCCGGAGTACAGCAGGATGAGGCCGTTGACCAGCAGCAGGTTGAGGCCGAAGGTGAGCAGCAGGGTGATGAAGATCGGTGCCTTGACCACCAGGTTGATGAGCCAGCGCTGGACCAGGTAGCCGGCGGCGAACAGGGCGGCGGCGACGGGGACCATCGCGGCGAACGGGTCCAGGCCGATCCGCCGGTTCAGCTCGAAGGCCAGGTAGGCGCCGACGAGGACGAACGCTCCGTGCGCCAGGTTGATCACGTTCATCACCCCCCACACCAGCGAGAACCCGACGGCGATCAGCGCGAACAGGCCGCCCTGCAGCAGCCCGTACACGGTCGCCTGGAGGAACTGGCTCATGACCGGTTCCCGGTGCCGGGCCAGATCAGCGGGGCCTCGGCGGCCTCCTTGGGCCAGACGGTGACGGGCTTGCCCTTCCGCACCTGGACGACCTGCATGGTCTTGGTCAGGTTCTGGCCTTCGGGGGTGAACTTCAGCGGCCCGAAGAAGGTCGGCTCGTCGAGGGCGGCGAGGGCGTCCCGCACCTTGCCGGGGTCGGTGCTGCCGGCCTTCTCGACGGCGTCGACGAGTGCGATGCACGCGGCCGTCGCCTCGGCGCCGTGGTATTCGGGTGCGCGGCCGCCGAACATGGCGGCGAACTGGGTGGCGTAGTCGGCGGCGGTGCCGATCCACTTGTCCTTACCGGCCGTCTTCTCGGTCCACTGGGTGGAGCCGAGCACGTTCTCGGCGTCGGCGCCGAGCGACTTGGCGAAGTCGGGGGTGGGCGGCGCGACGGTCTCGGCGAAGCCGCCGGACGGCCGCACGCCCAGCTCCTTGGCCTGCTTGATGATCGCGATGCCCTCGGCGACGTGCACCGAGCCGACGACGACGTCCGGCCGCATCGGCTTGATCTTGGTGAGCGCGGCGGACACGTCGGAGGTGCCGCTCGGGAAGTACTCGGTGGCCACGACGGTGAAGCCGAGCTTGCGGGCCTGGTCGGCGCCGGACTGCGCGACGGTCTTGGAGAACCCGTCGTCGGCGGACAGGAACGCCATCGTGCGCGGCTTCGGCTTGGCCAGTTCCGCGATCGCCTGGACCATGGACGCGGCGTAGGAGTGCGCAGGGGACAGCGCGGCGAAGGTCCGCCTGTACCCCTTCTGGAAGATCTTGTCGTCGGCGCCGGAGCTGTCGGCCATCACCTGGCCGTTGCGCTCGATGACGGCGGCGGCGGCCTCGGTGGTCGCCGAGCCGTAGGGGCCGAGGATCAGCTTGACGCCCTTGTCGTTGAACTGGTCGACGATCTGGGCGGCGGTGTCGGGCTTGGACGTGTCGTCCTGGTACTTGATGTCGAGCCTGAGGTGCCTGCCGCCGGCCGCGACGCCGCCCTTGGCGTTCACGGCCTTCTTGCAGAGCTCGTAGCCCTCCTTGGTCAGGCCGCCCTCGCGGGCCAGCGACCCGGTCAGCGACATGGACGCGCCGATCGTCAGCGTCGAGGAGTCCCCGCCGCTGTGCTTCTCGCCCTTCGATCCGCATCCGGCCGCGATCAGCGCCACCGCGGCGGCCAGCGCCGCCGCCTTCCTGGTTCGCATCGGGATCCGCCTGTTCCTCTCGGTCCGGGACGGCCGGCCATCCGCCCCGTCGAAGGCGCGGCCCGGAGGCGCGGTGTGCGCGCCCTTGCCGGGAAGGTAGGCGCGGGGCGGGCCGGGGCCGGAGGGCGGAGCGGCAAATTTGAGAAACTTCTAGGATCTGGCCCGTAGGCAGGGGACGCCCCGCTTTTTACGCTGTCCCCACCATGCGAATCCTTCTCGTCGACGACGACGACCGGTTCGCCGACGCGCTCACGGTGGCACTGCGCCGGCAGGGCTTCGAGGTGTGCCGGGCGGCGACGGGCGCGGCGGCGCTGGCGGCGCCGCCCGCCGATCTGGTGCTGCTGGACCTCGGCCTGCCGGACCTGGACGGCATCGAGGTGTGCCGGCGGCTGCGCGCCGGCGGCGACGTCGCGATCATCGCGGTGACCGCGCGGGGCGAGGAGCGCGACCGGGTCCTCGGGCTGCGCACCGGCGCCGACGACTACCTGGTCAAGCCGTTCGGGATCGCGGAGCTGGCCGCCCGGATCGACGCGGTGATCCGCCGGGTCCGGCCGGCGGCGCGGCCGGTGGTGGTGGCGGCGGGCGGGCTGCGGGTCGACACCGCGCGGCACCAGGTCACCGCCGCCGACGGGTCGCCCGTCGCGCTCACCCGCAAGGAGTTCGAGCTGCTCGCCGCGCTCGCCCGGCAGCCCGGCCTGGTCGTCACCCGGGAGCGGCTGCTGATCGAGGTGTGGAACGGCGTGTGGCCGGGGGCGCGGCGCACCCTGGACGTGCACATCGCGACGCTGCGCGCCAAGCTCGGCGACCCGGCGCTGATCAGGACGGTGCACGGGGTCGGCTACCGGCTGGCCGTCGAGGACGAGCCGGCCCCGCGGGCCGCGGCCGCCCCGGCGGGCGGGGCGGCGACGGACCCGTGACGGCGTCCCGGCCGCACCGGGCCGGGAGGTGAGCGGCATGCTGCGCCGCATGCTGGTGCTCTACGCGTCCCTGCTGCTGGTGGTGCTCACGGCGCTGGAGGTGCCGCTCGCGATCGCGTTCGCGGGCCGGCAGACGCAGAACCTGTTCATCGACCAGCTGAACGACACCGCCCGGTTCGCGTCCCTGGCCGAGCCGGCGCTGCGCAGCGGCGAGACGGTGACGCTGCGCGCGGAGCTCAGCCGCTACGACGCCCTGTACGGGATCGCCGCCGCCGTGGTCGACCGCAACGGCGAGGTCGTGCTGGCGTCGCGGGCGGGCACCGACATCGGCCGGCGGGCGGGCAGGCGGCTGCGCGACGCCCTGTCCGGGGAGCGCTCCGACGTCGACGAGGTGGTGTGGCCGTGGCGGCGGGGCCCGCTGGTCGTCGCGGAGCCGGTGGGGCTCGGCGGCCGGGTCGTCGCCGCGGTCGTCACCATCGCCCCGACGACGCAGGTGCGGGCGCGGACGGTGCGGCGGTGGTCGGAGCTGGCCGCCGCCGGGCTCGGCGCGCTGGTGGTGTTCGGGCTGGCGGCCGTCCCGCTGACCCGCTGGTTCCTGCGCCCGATCCGGGAGCTGGACGTGGCGACCGGGGAGCTGTCGGCGGGCCAGTGGCAGGCGCGGGTCCCGGTGACGACGGGGCCGGCGGAGCTGCGGCGGCTCGGCGAGCACTTCAACGAGATGGTCGCGGCGCTGGGCCGCGTCCTGGAGCAGCAGCGGTCGTTCGTGTCGTACGCCGGGCACCAGATGCGCAACCCGCTGG
Source organism: Actinomadura sp. NPDC048394 (assembly GCF_040651755.1). Lineage (NCBI taxonomy): Bacteria > Bacillati > Actinomycetota > Actinomycetes > Streptosporangiales > Thermomonosporaceae > Actinomadura > Actinomadura sp. NPDC048394. The sequence goes on from NZ_JBEZJL010000076.1 coordinate 6,770, forward strand.
CGGCGCTGCGGCTGCGGGTGGAGAACCTCGCGCCGCACGTCCCGCCGGGCGGGGAGGACGACCTGGCGCTCGCGGTCGACGAGGTCACCCGGCTGGGCCGGATCCTGGACGGCATCCTGGCGCTGGCGCGCGCCGAGGGCGGCAACTACCCGATCCGGGTGGTCGACTGCGGGCGGGTGGCGCGGGAGCAGGTGGACGCGCGGCGCCGCGTCTCCCCCGGCGTCCGGATCCGCTACCGGGGCGCGTCGCACGCGGCCGCGTACGCGGTGCAGGGCGGCGTCGGGCAGATCGTGGAGGCGCTCATCGACAACGCGGTCAAGTTCGCGGGGCCGGGAGCGACCGTCACGGTCACCGTGTCCCGGCCGCGGGCCTTCCCGGACGCGCCGGACGTCCCGGTGGTCGGCATCGACGTGGTGGACGACGGCCCGGGGATGCCGGAGGCGGACCTCGCGAACGCGACGCAGCGGTTCTGGCGCGGCGCCGGCCAGCAGAACGTGGACGGCACCGGGCTGGGGTTGAGCATCGTCAGCGTGCTGGCGGAGGCGTCCGGCGGGAGGGTGCTGCTAATGCCGGCGCGGCCGCGCGGCCTGCACGTCAGGGTCGTCCTGCCGGCGGCGACGGGGTCGGGGCCGCCGCCCGTCCCGCTCATCCCTCGCCCTTGGTCTCCCGGTAGTAGCGGATCGCCCCGGGATGCAGCGGCAGCGGATACGTCGACACCGCCGACCTCCGGTCCAGGTACAGCGCGGCGGGGTGGGCCGCCGCCAGATCGTCCCGGCGGGTGAACAGCAGCCGGGTCAGCGCGTAGGCCCGGTCGTCGGGCATCGAGGCGTTGACGACGAGGTAGTTCGGGACGCCGATGGTCTGCACGGGCCCGTCGAGGCCGTACGTCGAGGCGAGGATCGACTGCTCCTCGTAGAACGCCTGGTACTTCTTGCGGAGCGGCGCGGCGTAGTCGGCGAGCTCGACGAGCCGGATGGGCATCTGCTTCGCCAGCTCCGCGATCTGCGGGATCGGCAGCCCGCCGGAGAAGAAGAAGGCGTCGATGCGGCCCGCGCGCAGTGCGGTGGCCGCGTCGGCGAGCTGCGTCCGGCTGGGGCGGACGTCCTTGCGCGGGTCGAGGCGGGCGACGGTGAGGAGCCGCGTCGCGATCAGTTCGGTGCCGGAGCCGTCCGCGCCCAGGGAGACGCGGCGTCCGCGCAGGTCGGTCAGCTTGTGGATGTCGCTGTTCGCCGCGACGACGAGGTAGGTGTAGTTCTCGTAGAGGCGGGCGAGGGCGACGACCGGTTCCTGCTTGGTGAAGGGCGGGCGGCCCTCGAAGGCCAGTTCCGCCGAGTCGGCGAGCGTGAAGGCGACGTCGGCGCGTCCGGACGCCACCAGCCGCAGGTTCTCCACCGACGCGGCCGTCGCCAGCACCTGGGGGCGCGCGCCGGGCAGGTGGGCCGCCGCCGCTCGCGCGATCCCCTGGCCGTAGGCGTAGTAGACCGCCTTCCGGCCGCCCGCCGCGATGACGAGGCGCCACGGCCGCGCCGGGCCGCCGCCGCACCCCGACACCGTGGACAGCAGCGCCGCCGCGACGAGGACTATGACCCATCTCACAGCGGCTAACCGTACGCGCGACCGGGTGTGGAGGACATCCCCTGCGCCGCGCGAAAGCGCAAGTCAGCCGGGTCCGGCCGGTCCTTCTCGGGCGGCGCCCGGTCAGCGCAGCGGTCCGTAGTGGCCCGTGCGCTGGTCGTCGTGATGGTAGGTCGGCCATTCGGCGGAGGCCGCCTTCCCTTGCGTCGTCCAGGCGAACAGGTAGCCCTCGCGCGTGGTGGCGACCAGGTCCGTCCGGCCGTCGCCGTCGAGGTCCCCGGCGGACGGGGACCAGACCGTCCAGCCGCCGGTGAACAGGGGGAATCCGGCGGCCTGGCCGGTCGGGCCGAACGCGTGCAGGGTGGAGGTGTCGCCGCCGCCGATCACCTCGGCGCGGCCGTCGCCGGTGACGTCCGCGATGAGCGGCGAACCGAGGAAGGCGAGGCCGGTGCGGCGCTGCGGGAATCCCGGGACGGGCAGGGCCGTGGCGGCGTCGTAGCCGCGCTGGAAGTTGCCGATCGGCTGCCCGCTGCCCGGGAACAGCAGCGCGGCGACCAGGGACGCGGCGCCGGACCCGCCCTCGGTGTAGCTCAGCCGGTTCAGCGGCCCGAACCTGCCGAACGCCCCGGACGTGGTGAAGGAGAGCGGCACGTCGGCGGGCAGGTTCCCGCCGAGCACGGCGGCCGGGTCCAGGGCCGGGTTGGCGAGGGGCCCGTAGTCGCGGAGGATCTTGCCGGTCCCGGAGATCAGGTAGGTCGGACCGAAGGACGGGCCGGTTGCCACCTCGTCCTTGCCGTCGCCGTCCACGTCCGCCGTGACGGGCTGGTTGACGCCCTCGGTGATGAACTCCTGCGCGCTGCCGTAGAACGTCATGACCGAGGCCATCCGGACGGGCCAGCCGGCGACGGGGGCGCCGTCCGCGTGGTAGGCGAACGCGTAGTTGGCGCCGTAGAACTGCTCTCCCCCGCCCTTGCTGTCCGACAGCTGCGACCGGACGACGATCTCGGGCTTGCCGTCGCCGTCGAGGTCGGCGACGGCGGGCGTGCCGGGCAGCTTGTGGTCGTCGATCCGGACGTACCCGTCGGGCGGCCCGTCGCCCGTGCGCACCTCGACGGGCCATCCGGGCAGGTCGGAGCCGTCCGGGCGCCAGGCGTGGATCCGGCCGTCCCAGCCCGCCTGGACGACGTCGAGCCGCCCGTCGCCGTCGAGGTCCACCAGGACGGGCGAGGCGGTCGCGCCCTGCACCGGCAGCCGCGTGTACTTCAGCGCGGGACGCGGAACCGGGGGCGCGGTCACGCCCGTGTCGAGGGTCTTCGGCCAGCCGGGAAGGAGCCGTCCGGACGCGTCGAAGACATAGGTACGGCCGGTCGTGCTGGTCGCGACGATCTCCTGGTGGCCGTCATGGAACAGGTCGCCGATCGCGACGGGCGCGACGACGGGCTCGTGACCTGGGTCGATGCCCGGGTAGGCGTGCTGCGGGACGGTCGGCCGCGTCGTGACCGGCCACCCGGGCAGCTCCTTGCCGGACGCGCCGTCGAGCGCGTGGACGCGGCCGTCGCCGTCGCCGTAGACGATCGCCTTGCGGCCCTGGAGCTCGGTGATCGCGGGCTGGCTCTCGTTGCCGACGCCGAGCCTCCTCGGGAATCCGGCGCGCAGCGCGGGGTCGTGGTGGACGGCGATGGCGCGCCGCTCCTCCGCCATCCGCCCGGACGCGTCCCACACGCGCAGCCGCAGCGTGACCGTGTACTGCTCGCTGGCCGACAGCGCCTTGTCGTCCGACAGCCTGTACGGCGCGTCCCATACCGATTTCGGAACCTGCGACAGGTCGAGAGTGCCGATGTGACCGTCGTGAGGCGAGCTACCCGAGCCGGAGCCGGCCTGCCGGAACGCGGTGCCGGACGGCTCGATGCCCGGCGCCCAGTCCAGCTCGTACCGGTACCCGGACGAGCGCGGCGCGGCGACGTACCCGGTGACGTCGACCGACTTCGCGGTCACCGGATCGTAGAGCGAGTACCAGTCGGGCCCGGTGAACGCGCCGACGGGCGGGACGTTCCCGTCCTTCACGGCCTGCATGGCCCTGGCGACGTTCGGCCGCCCGTACCCGTACTGCCGGTCCCATCCCGGTTTGCCGGGCCAGGGCAGGGACGGGTCGTCGACGTCGGAGGCCGTCGCGCGCAGCACCTGGACGGCCTCCTCGTTCGTCAGCGGCTTCCCGACCTGGATCCCGTACGACAGCAGCAGGCCGAACACCCCGCCGGTCGTCGGCGTCGACTCCGACGTCGACCCGCCCTGCGTGGCGACGGAGAACATCGCCTTCGCGCCGAACGACGTCTCGTCCGAACGCGTCCGGTAGGTGGTGGTGAGCGTGTTGGCGAGCGGGTCCGGGACCCCGGCCGTGTTCGGGACGAGGCCGTTGCCGGGGATGACGTGCGGCCAGAACATGCCGCCCTGGTGGTCGGTGGAGTCGAAGTCGTTGCTCGACTCGACCATGACGACGCCGTCCCGCCACAGCTTCTCGACGGTCTGCCGCATGAAGGCGGAGTAGCCGAGGTCGGCGGTCGTGCTGACGATCACCTTCGCGCCCATGTGCGCGGCGTACAGCCACGCCTGCGCCAGGTCGTCCGTCCGGTCGAGGGCCTCCTGACCTGCCCGGACGGGCAGGATGCGGCAGCGCGGGCACACCCCGGCGCCCTGCACGCCGTTGTTGGTCTGGGCGGCAAGCGTCTTCATCTGGCCGTTCGCGTGCCCGTACGTGGAGTCGTAGGTGGCGGGGTCGTTCTGCCGCTCGTAGAAGTCCCAGCCGGAGATGTCGTCGGTGAAGCCGTTGCCGTCGTCGTCCTTGCCGTTGGAGAAGGCGGCGATCAGGTCCTCGGGATCGATGCGCCCGTTGCCGTTGGCGTCCTTCACCCGCGGGTCGGCGGCGTAGTCGGCGGCGGTGACCGCGCCGTCGCCGTCCTTGTCGTAGGTGGACGACCCTTCGGGCTTGGGCATCTCGCCGGTGTTGAGGAACACCTTGTCGGCCAGTTCGGCGGCGTCGCCGTTGTGCCAGTTGATCCCGCCCTCGACGTAGGCGATCACGACGTCCGGCGACCCGGTCGTGTACTCGCGCCATGCCTTGTCGACCGACATCCCGGACGCGTTCTCCGGGTCCTTCGCGTTCGGCGCGCACTTCGGCATGAACGAGTAGAGCGCGTGCTGCTCCCCGTTGACGCCTTTGCCACAGCCCTGCACCTCGGCGCTCGCGTAGTCCGGGTCGTTCGGCGGCGACGCGGGGAACCCGCCGTCCGCGAAGGCGGCGGGCGCCCAGGCCACCAGTCCCGCCACGAGGATCGTCATCACCGGCCGCACGCGCATACCAGGCTCCCGACGTCACCACCAGCACGGAACCCGAATATCCCTCACCTTCACCCCGACGCCTACTCACCCCGATGACACAAGAACGTCACACGGATGCGTTGAAGCACAGGGGTCAGGCGTCGCGGGCGCGGACGAGGGCAACCGCGGCGAGCAGGGCGGCGGCGGCCCACGCGGCGAGCACCGCGAGGCCCCGCCACGGGGAGATCGGGAGCCCGGCGAGCCCCGTCGTCGCCTGGACGGCCAGCCCGGCGGGCATCGGCGCGATCTTCTCCAGGCGGCGCTGCCAGGCCGGGTCGCCGATGACGTTGATGACGATCGGGAACAGATACAGCAGGCCGAGGACGGTGCCGATGGCGGCGGCCGAGTCCCGGACGGCGGCCGCCACCCCGAGCGCGAGCAGCGCGACCAGCACCAGGTAGAGGACGGACCCGGCGGCGGCGCGCAGCGTCGGACCGTCCGCGAGCGAGATCGGCGGGCGGCCGTTCGCGGCCGTGAACCCGTTCCCCGGCAGGACGAGCCGTCCGGCCAGCAGCGACGCCGCGATCGCGACCGCCCCGGCGGCCAGCACCGTCCCGGCGAGGACCGTGCCCTTCGCGGCGAGGACGGCGGCCCGGCGCGGGACCGCGGTGAACGTCGTCCGGATCATGCCGGTTCCGTACTCGTTGCCGATGGTCAGGACGGCCAGGATCGCGACGGCGGCCTGGCCGAGCATCACCCCGGTCAGGCTGAGCCGCGTCACGTCCGACGCGCAGTCGGGCGGCGCGCAGTGGGCGGAACCGTCCGCGCCCGCGCCGAGCGCGACCGTCGAGGCGATCGCGGCGAGCAGCAGCCAGGCGGGGCCCGCCTCGGTGCGGAACTTCGTCCACTCCGCGTGCAGCGCACGCAGAAAAGGCGGCCGGGTCATGCGTCCCTCCGGCGGAGCAGATGGGCGGCGGCGGCGAGCGCCACCACGGTGTAGGCGCACAGGACGGCGAAACCCGCCCAGGGCGGCAGCGGGAAATAGCCCGAGGACGGCGCATAGACGGTGTCGACCTGCGGATAGCGCACGACGCTCTGCTGGATCGCGAACCCGGCGGCGGGGGTGACCCGCAGCAGCCACCCGGACGGCCCGTCCGGCAGCAGCCCGCCCGTGGCCAGGACGTAGGGCAGCACCAGCGCCGCGACGATGATCGTCACGGCCGCCGCGCCGCGCCGGATCACCGCGGCGACGGCCAGCGCGAGGACGGCCGCGAGCGCGAACAGCAGCGCGGTGCCGGCGACCACGCGAACCTCGGTCCAGGCGGAGGCCGGCAGGATGAAGAAGCCGTGGCCGCGCGCCCGCGCGCTGGTGAGCGGGACGGCGACCGCGGCGGCGACCAGCCCGGTGACGAACGCGACCGCGCCGGCGACCAGGGCCTTCGCGGCCAGCACGCGGCCGCGGCGCGGGCTCGCGGCGAAGGTGAGGCGGACGAGCCCGCGCCGGTACTCGGCGGAGACGAACAGCGCCCCGATGACGGCCATCACCAGGATGCCCGCGAACGCGCCGACGAGCAGGTTCTCGATGGTGTAGCCGGTGCCGAGGGCCGGTCCGCCGACGATGGGGGCGATGTCGCCGGCGCCGGTCACGGTGAGCCCCCGTCCCGCCTCGGTGAACCCGCCGTGGACCGTGTCGGTGTAGCTGCCGGACGTTCCGGCGCCCCGCACCTGCTCGCCCTTCCACCCGCCCGGCGTCCACCCGCCGTCCAGGGCGACCTGCCCGAACGTCGCGGTCGCGACGGCGGGGTCGAAAGCCGCGCCGTGCCCGGTCGCTGTGATCGACATCGGGGACGCGACGAACGCGCCCGCCTGCACGGTGGACGCGAGACCGGGCAGCCGCGCCGTGCCCGCCGGCGTCCAGTGCGCGCCGTCCGCGGAGCCGTACCCGGTGATCGTGTCGCCGGAGCGGACGAGCCGCAGCCACCGCGCCGACGCGATCGCGCGCGGGGCGGCGGTGTCGTGCACGTAGTCGTGCTGCATCCGCATGCCGTGGCCGCCCGTCACCATGAGCGCCGCGTAGCGGGAGCCGGGGCGCAGCCCGTCCTTGACGATGATCCCGGCCTTCGCCCACGGCTCGACGCCGTTCCGCTCGTCCGGGCCCACGCTCACGATGCCGGTCAGCGACGTCACCGGGACCGTGATCGACCCGTCGCCCCGCAGCGCCCGGTGCACGAAGTAGAAGCTGTCGTTGACCGCCTCGCCGCCGGGCCCGATCGGGATCGCGTCGGGCGGATGGTTCAGGTTCGGCCCGCCCGTCCCGAGGACCCCGATCAGCACGGTGACCACGGCGGCGGCGACGGTGCCGACGACCCAGCCCCGGACGGTCCGGAACTTGGTCCATTCCGCGCGCAGCAGCCGGGCGAAGCCATCGAGGGCGCGCCGCTCGCCCGCCCGCGGCGGGAGCACCGCGGTCATGACGCGGCCCGCTCGGCGGCGCCGAACTCGACCGCGTCGCGGGTCAGCTCCATGTAGGCCTCTTCGAGCGTCGCGCGGTGCGCGGCGACCTCGGAGAACGGCACCGACGCGCCGCCGAGCAGCCGGACGATCTCCTCGGCGGCCGGCCCGGAGACGGTGAGGGTGTCGGCGCCGTCGACGGTCACGGTGGCGCCCGCGTTCGCCAGCACCGTCATCGCCCGGGCGCGGGCGGACGTGCGGATCATGACCCGTCCGCGCGACGCCGCCGCGAGCAGTTCGGCGACGCTCGCGTCCGCGACGACCCGGCCGCGCCCCGCCACGACCAGATGCCCGGCGGTGTCCTGCAGCTCGCTCATCAGATGGCTGGACACGAGGACCGCGCGGCCCTCGGCGGCCAGCGCCGCCAGGAACCCCCGCATCCACCGGATCCCGTCCGGGTCGAGGCCGTTGAACGGCTCGTCGAGCATGAGGATCGGCGGGTCCGCCAGCAGCGCCGCCGCGATCCCGAGCCGCTGCCGCATGCCGAGCGAGAACCCGCCCGCCCGGCGCCGCGCCGCCCCGTCCAGCCCGACCCGGCCGATCACCGCGTCGACGCGCGCGGCGCCGAGGCCCTGCGAGTGCGCCAGCCACAGCAGGTGGTTGCGGGCGGTGCGGCTCGGCTGCAGCGCGGCGGCGTCCAGCAGCGCGCCGAGGTGCCGCAGCGGGTCGCGCAGGCTCCGGTACGGGCGGCCCCCGACCAGCGCGCGGCCCTCGTCGGGCGCGTCCAGGCCGAGGATCACCCGCATCGTGGTGGACTTCCCCGCCCCGTTCGGCCCGACGAACCCGGTGACCTCCCCGGGCCGGACGGCGAACGACATGCCGTCCAGCGCGAGGGCGCGGCCGAAGCGCTTGCGCAGGCCGTCGACTTCGATGGTCGCTTCCATGCCGGAAGCGTAGAAAGCGGACACCCCACCGGTCGTCACGGCACCGAGCGATCCCCGTCCCCCACGCCAGGGACCCCGGCCTCCCTCCTAAGAGCTACGGTTCGCGCCGGGGACGACGAGGCCGGTCTCGTAGGCGGTGATCACGGCCTGCGTGCGGTCGCGCAGCGCCAGCTTGGTGAGGATGCGGCTGACGTGCGTCTTCACCGTCTCCTCCGTGACGACCAGGCGGGTGGCGACCTCCGCGTTGGACAGGCCGTCCGCGACGAGCCGCAGCACCTGCTTCTCCCGCGGCGTCAGCACGTCCAGCGTCGCCGCGGGAAGGGCGCCCTGCCGGGGCTTGAGCAGGGCGAACTCGTCGATGAGCCGGCGGGTGACGGCCGGGGCGAGCAGCGCGTCCCCGTCCGCGACGACCCGGACGGCGTCGAAGAGCCGCTCGGCGGTCACGTCCTTGAGCAGGAACCCGCTCGCCCCCGCGCGCAGCGCGTCGTAGACGTACTCGTCCAGGTCGAACGTGGTGAGGATCAGCACCCGCGGCCGGTCCGCGCCGGACGCGACGATCCGCCGGGTCGCCTCGATGCCGTCCGTGCCGGGCATCCGGACGTCCATCAGCACCACGTCGGGCGACAGCTCGGCGCAGACCCGGACCGCCTCCCCGCCGTCCTCGGCCGTCCCCGCGACGGTGAAGCCGGGCTGGGCGTCCAGCAGCGTCGCGAAGCCGGTGCGCACCACCGGATGGTCGTCGGCGACGACGATGCTGATCGTTCCCGGGTCGCTCATCGTGCTCCTTCCGGTGCCGCGGGCAGGCCGGTGCCGGCGGGCAGGCACGCCTCGACGAGGTAGCCGCCGCCCGCCGCCGGGCCGGTGCGGACCTCGCCGCCGACGGCCGCGGCGCGCTCGCGCATGCCGAGCAGCCCGTGCCCGCCGGACGCCGGGGACGCGGGGCCGCCCGGCCCGTTGTCGCGGACCCGGACCCGCAGCGCGTCGCCGGTGTAGTGCAGCTCGACGTCGACGGCCGCGCCGGGCGCGTGCCGCCGCGCGTTGGTCAGCGACTCCTGGACGATCCGGTACGCGGCCAGCTCAACGCCCGGGTCCAGCGGGTCAGGCGCCCCGTGGACGATCAGCCGGGCCGCCGCGCCGGAGACGTCCCGGGCCTCGTCGAGCAGGTCGAGGAGCTGCACGAGCCCCGGCTGCGGCCGCCGCTCCGCGACCCGCGCCTCCGCGCGGCGGGTGTCGTCGCGCAGCACGCCGAGCAGCCGCCGCATCTCCGTCAGCGCCGCGCGGGCCGTGTCGCCGATGTCCAGCAGCCGCTTCGCGCCCGCGGCGGGCATGCCGGGGGTGGCGAGCCGCGCCGTCTCCGCCTGCACCGCGATCATGGAGATGTGGTGCGCGACGACGTCGTGCAGCTCGCGGGCGATGCGGGCGCGTTCGCCGCGCGCGCTGTTCTCCAGCAGCGTCCCGGCCATCGCCCGCCGGGCGGCGGTGCTCTCCAGCGCCTCGGCCCGCGCCCGCCGGACCGCGCCGGCCAGCGCCGCGACCGGCACCAGCGAGGCGAGCAGCACGGCCCGCACCCGGAACTCCGCCGTCCCGGGGCCCGCGAGCGCCAGCACCGGGAACGGCAGCCCGACCGCCAGCGCGGCGGCATGCGCCCCGGCCCGCCCGGCGCGGTGGGCCGCGACCAGCAGCGCGGCCGAGCCCGCGACGGTCGCCGTGTCGAGGAGGCCGAGCGAGACCGCGTTCGCGGCCGCGACGGTGAACGCCGCGACCGCCGGGCGCGGGAACGCCGCGGGCAGCGTCGCGCACAGGCACAGCAGCACCATGAGCGCGACGAAGGGGACGCGCACCGCGCCATGACCGTCCCGCGCGCCGGACACGTCCATCACCAGCCGCGCGACCGGGCCCCGGCCGTCCAGCAGCAGCCCGGCGGCCTGCTCCACGAGCGCCAGGGCGGCGAGGCAGGCGGCCGCCACGGGCAGCGGGGATCCGGCGGCCCGCACCGTCCTGCCGACCCATCCGGAATGCCGGGCGCCCGTGCGGTCCACAGGCGCATTATGCAGCACCCATGGGCGACGACGCCGGTTCCCGGGGAGCGGGGGACGGGCGCGCTAGATTGGGAACAGGTACTTCTGGTTCGCGTTTCGCGGTGTGGAGAGTTGGTCGGTTCTGGTGCGTACTGGACGGGTTCTGCGGTTCGACGGGGTGCGCGGCTACGGGTTCATCGTCCCCGACGGCGGCGGTGACGACGTGTTCGTCCACGCCAACGAGGTGCTGGACGACAAGTCGGGCCTGACGCCCGGCGCGACGGTCGAGTTCGAGACGGTCGACAGCGAGCGCGGGCCGAAGGCGTTCGGCGTCCGCATCCTGTCCCGGGCGTCGTCGTCCTCCTCCCCGGCGCCGCGGCAGTCGTCGTCCTCCCAGCTGCTGGACGAGGGCCTGTGCGACGTCCTCGAACCGGCGGAGCTGCGCGAGGACATCACCGAGCTGCTGCTGTCCGGCACGCCCGACCTGACCGGCCGGCAGATCGTCAGCATCCGGGAGAGCTTCCTCGGCTTCGCCAAGAAGCACGGCTGGGTCGAGGCCTGAGACCCGCCCCGCGGCCCGCCGCACCCCGGAACGCCGCCTCCGGCACCCCCGCTTCACCCGCCGGCCATCCCCGGGCCGCCGCGCCCGCACCGAATCGCCCGGTGCGTCCTGGGTAGTGTCAGGCCCATGAGCGGAGCTCCGACGCGCGTCTACATCGCGCGGCTCGCCGGGATCGCGGTGTTCGACCCGGCCGGCGACCAGGTCGGCCGGGTCCGCGACGTGGTGGTGGCGCTGCGCCTGGCCCCCCGGCCGCCCCGGGTGCTCGGCCTCGTCGTCGAGGTCGGCCCCCGCCGCCCCGTGTTCCTGCCGATCACCCGGGTGCAGGTGATCGAGGCCGACGCGATCATCTTCGACGGCCGGCTGAACATGCGGCGGTTCAGCAAGCGCGAGTCCGAGACCCTGGTGATCGCCGAGATGCTCGACCGCACCGTCCGGTTCTGCGACTCCGGCGAACCCGTCTCCGTCGTCGACGTGGCGATGGAGCCCACCCGCACCCGCGACTGGCTGGTCGGCAAGGTCGCCGTCCGGCGCGGCGGACGCGGCCTGCGCCGCGGGCCCGGGCTGCGCCGCCGCGGCGAGAGCCTCGTCGTCGACTGGAACGACGTCGAGGGGTTCTCCGCCGTCGAGCACGGCCAGGGCGCCGCCGGGCTGATCGCCGCGTTCGGCCAGATGAAGGCCGCCGACCTCGCCGGCATCGTGCACGAGCTGACCCCGAAGCGGCGCACCGAGGTCGCCGCCGCCCTCGACGACGAGCGGCTCGCCGACGTCCTGGAGGAGCTGCCCGAGGACGACCAGATCGAGATCCTCGGCAAGCTGGAGGCCGACCGCGCCGCCGACGTCCTGGAGGCGATGGGCCCCGACGACGCCGCCGACCTGCTCGGCGAGCTGCCCACCGAGCAGCGCGAGCAGCTGCTCACGCTGATGGAGCCGCAGGACGCCGCGCCCGTCCGGCGGCTGCTCACCTACGAGGACGACTCCGCCGGCGGCCTGATGACCACCGACCCGGTGATCGTCCCGCCGGACGCGACCGTCGCCGAGGCGCTCGCGCAGATCCGCAACCCCGACCTGAACCCCGCGCTCGCCGCGCAGGTGTACGTGTGCCGCCCGCCGACCGCCACCCCCACCGGCCGCTACCTCGGCACCGTGCACTTCCAGAAGCTGCTGCGCGAACCGCCGCCGACGCTGGTCAGCGGGATCGTCGACACCGAGCTCGACCCGCTGCGGCCCACCATGACGCTGGAGTCCGTCGCGATGATCCTGGCCACCTACAACCTGGTCGCCGCGCCCGTGGTGGACGAGAACGGGCACCTGCTCGGCTCGGTGACCATCGACGACGTCCTCGACCACCTGCTGCCCGAGGACTGGCGGGAGACCGCCATGGACGCGTTCGCCGAGGCGTCCGCGGATCCCGAGGAAGAGGCACTCCGGGGCGCCGAGGGGGCGAGATGACCACACGTCTGGACCAGCCGCGCGAGATCCGCCGGACGATCGTGCCGCGGCCGCACTACGACCCCGAGTCGTTCGGCCGGCTGTCGGAGCGGATCGCCCGGTTCCTCGGGACCGCCCGGTTCCTGGTCTACATGACGGGGTTCATCGTCGTCTGGATCGGCTGGAACTTCCTCGCCCCGCACTTCCTGCGCTGGGACCCCTACCCGTTCATCTTCCTGACGCTGATCCTGTCGCTGCAGGCGTCCTACGCGGCGCCGCTGATCCTGCTCGCCCAGAACCGGCAGGACGACCGCGACCGCGTCCAGTACGAGCAGGACCGCTCCCGCAACGAGCGCACCATCGCCGACACCGAGTACATCACCCGGGAGATCGCCGGGCTGCGGGTCGCGCTCAGCGAGGTCGTCACCCGCGACTTCCTGCGCTCCGAGCTCCAGCAGATCATCCGCGAGCTCGACGCCAAGGACCAGCACCCCACGCTGTCCTGACCGCGGCCGGGCGCTAGGACGGTTCGTCGGCGAGCTTGTCGAGGATGTGGCCGAAGGTGCTCAGGTCGGGCTCGTCCAGCCGGCTCAGCACGTACTCGCGGACGCCCTGCCGGTACGTCGGCGTCGCGTCCGCCAGCCGCGCCCGCCCCGCCGGGGTCAGCACCGCGTACAGGCCCCGCGCGTCGCTGGTGCAGGACTGCCGGACGACGAGGCCGTCCCGCTGCAGCCGGTCGACCAGCCGGGTCAGCCCGCTGCGCGACAGCAGCACCCGGTCGGCGAGATCGTTCATCCGCAGCCGCCCGTCCGGCGCCTCGCCGAGGTGCATCAGCACGTCGTAGGAGCCCAGCGCGAGATCATGGTCGGCGAGCAGGTCCGCCTGGAGCCGGCGGGAGATCTGGACCTGGGCGCGGAGCATCGTGCGCCACACCGCCAGCTCGGCGGGCGACATGGTGCTGGACTGCGATGTCACGCCCCGATGTTACGGTGCCGGAAGCCGCGGGCGAAGGGGCCGGAGGCGGGTGTCGCGCGCCCCGGCGCCGCCCGGCGCCCGGGAGGTGCTCGGGAGGTGTGAGGTCCGGCACCCGATTGGCCGATACCGCCGCGGGGTTCATACCATGGACGCATGGCCCACCAGTTGACGACCGAGCAGGTGACCGCGGCCCTCGCCACGGTGAACGACCCTGAGATCCGCAAGCCCATCACCGAGCTCGACATGGTCAAGGACGTCGACATCGCGGCGGACGGCACCGTCCGCGTCGGCGTGTACCTGACCGTTGCCGGCTGTCCCATGCGGGACACCATCACCAAGAACGTCACGGAGGCCGTCTCCAAGCTCGACGGGGTCACCTCCGTCCAGGTCGACCTGGACGTGATGAGCGAGGAGCAGCGCAAGGATCTCCAGACCAAGCTGCGCGGCGGCGAGCCCGCCAAGGAGATCCCGTTCGCCAAGCCGAACTCGCTGACCAAGGTCTACGCGGTCGCCAGCGGCAAGGGCGGCGTCGGCAAGTCCTCGGTGACCGTCAACCTGGCCGCGGCCCTCGCCGCGCAGGGCCGCAAGGTCGGCGTCGTCGACGCCGACATCTACGGCCACTCGGTGCCGCGGATGCTGGGCGTCGCCGACGCCCCCACCAAGGTCGCCGACATGATCATGCCGCCGGTGGCGCACGACGTGAAGGTCATCTCCGTCGGCATGTTCACCGCCGGGAACCAGCCGGTGGTGTGGCGCGGTCCGATGCTGCACCGGGCCCTGCAGCAGTTCCTCGCCGACGTCTACTGGGGCGACCTGGACGTCCTGCTGATGGACCTGCCGCCCGGCACCGGCGACATCGCGATCTCCGTCGCGCAGCTGCTGCCGTCCGCGGAGATCCTCGTGGTGACCACCCCGCAGCAGGCCGCCGCCGAGGTCGCCGAGCGGGCCGGCGCGATCGCCGCGCAGACCCACCAGCAGGTCGTCGGCGTGATCGAGAACATGTCGTACCTGACCTGCGCGCACTGCGGCGAGCGCCAGTACATCTTCGGCGAGGGCGGCGGCCAGACCGTCGCCGACGCCCTGGCCCGCACCCTCGGCACCAAGGTCCCGCTGCTCGGCCAGGTCGAGATCGACCCGCGGCTGCGCGAGGGCGGCGACAACGGCGTCCCCCTCGTCCTCGGCGACCCCGACGCGGGCGCCGCCAAGGAGCTGCGCACCATCGCCGACAAGCTCGCCGGCCGCTCCCGCGGCCTCGCCGGCATGTCCCTCGGCATCTCCCCCAAGGGAAGGTAGACCGAAAGAACGAAAGGCCCCGCCGATGGCGGGGCCTTTCGTTTTCGGGTCAGGTCGCTTCGTTGTCGAAGGGGGGCCGTTCGCCGTAGTCGAGGGCCTGGGGCGACGCCGGGACGTAGGACGGCTCGTCGTCGTCGAACAGCTTGCCGTTCAGGAACGAGTCGTCGTCCTCGAACAGGTGCTTGCGGACGAACGTCTTGGGATGCAGGTCGGCGATGTCGAAGTCCTTGAACTCCGGGCCGAGGCCCGCCTCGAGGTCCGCCTTGGCCGAGTTGGCCATCTGCCGGAACTGCCGCAGCATCCGGCCCGCCTGCCCGGCGACCTGGGGCAGCTTGTCACCGAAGATGACCAGGGCGAGGACGACCAGCACCGCCATCTCGCCGAGTCCGACGTCGAACAACCCGTCCTCCACAAGCCACCGGGGACCGGCCCTGCGCGGACCGGTCCCCCCAGCGTATCCCCAGCCGGGATGAACCCGGCCTTAACATCCGGCGCTACGAACCCAGCGTGATCTCGACCGTGGTCTCCTTGCCGCCGCGCTGGTAGGTGACCTTGATCCGGTCGCCGGGCGCGCGGCTGCGGATCTGCGCGATCAGGTCGGTGGCGTCCTCGATCGGCTGGTCGTCGACCTTGGTGATGACGTCGCCGGGCTTGAGGCCCGCCTTGTCGGCCGGGCCGCCCTTGGTGACCGGGTCCTGGCCCTGCACCGCCTGCTGCATGATGCGCGCGCCGCCCTGCTGGTACTGCGGGTCGGGCAGCACGCCGAGCTTCGCCATCTTCACCTGCCCGGTCCTGATGATCTCTTCGGCGACGCGCTTGCCCTGGTTGATCGGGATGGCGAAGCCCAGGCCGATGCTGCCGCTCTGGCCGCCGCCGCCGAGCGACTGGCCGCCGAGCGTGGCGATCGCGGTGTTGATGCCGATCACCCGGCCCTTGGCGTCCACCAGCGGGCCGCCCGAGTTGCCGGGGTTGATCGCGGCGTCGGTCTGGATCGCGTTGAGGTAGGACGAGTCGCCGCCGCCCTCGCCCTGGGTGGGCACGGCGCGGTTCAGCGAGCTGACGATGCCGGTCGTCACCGAGCCCTGCAGGCCGAGCGGCGAGCCGATGGCGATCACCGGGTCGCCGACCGCGAGCTTGGTGGAGTCGCCGAGGGCGAGCGCGGGCAGCGAGTGCTGGCCCTCCACCTTCACCACCGCGACGTCGGAGGACGGGTCGGCGCCCTTCACCGTGGCGGGCAGCGTCTTCTTGTCGTTGAAGATCACCTGCATCTGGGCGCCCTGCCGGGCCTCGGACACCACGTGGTTGTTGGTGACGATGTAGCCGCCGTTAACGATGAAGCCGGTGCCGCCGACCTCGCCCTGCGACGACTCCACGCGGATCATCACGACGCTGGGCAGCACCCGCTGCGCGACGCCCGCGACGGAGTCCGGCGGGCGGCTCTGCACCTTGGTGTCGCTGCCGCTGCCGCCGCCGAGGCTGACCGAGCCGCCGTCGCCGTTGTCGTCGTCGGTGGCGATCACCCCGATGCCGGCGCCGACGGCGCCCGCGACCAGCGCGACGATCAGCGCGATGACGGCCAGCAGGCCGAGGCCGGGGCCGCGGCCGGACGAGGGCGGCGGAGCCGGGATCGGCGCCCAGTTCGGGCCCGTCCCGGGCGTCCCGAACGCCCCCATCGGGCGGGGCCCGCCGGGCGGCGGCGGGCCCATCGGCGCCCCGGGAGGCGGCGGGCCCATGGGCGGCCGCCCGCCGGGCGGCGGCGGGCCCTGCTGCCAGCCCCCGTACGGCGGCTGGCCGTGCACGGCCCGCGGGTCCTGGTCGTAGGGGACGAATCCGGGCCGCGGACGCTGGTCCTGCGGCCCGTCCATGGGCTGCGGCCCGTCCATGGGCTTGTCGAGCGCGACCGGGGGCGGCGGCTGCGGCATGTCGCGCGGGGGCGCGTCCTGCAGCGGCACCTCCCGGGGCGCCATGGGGCCGGGCACGTCGTCCTGCGGCGGGGCTTCGGCGCGCGGCGCGTCCGGCGGGGCGAACCCGCCCGCCTGCTCGCCGCCGCCCGCCACGAGCCGGTCGGTGCCGCCCGGCTCCGGGTCCGGTTCGGGCTCCGCCGCCGGCTGCTCCAGGGGGATCTCCTGGTCGGTCACCGTCTCGGGAGGAGCCGCCGCGTCCTGCCGCTCAGGCTCCTGCCCGGGGACGGCGTCCTCGTCCCCCGGCCGGCGGTTGTCTTCCGTCATCCCCATCTCTCCTACCGAGCATGGTCTCGTCATCCGTGCTCATCGTGCCGCGATAGGCATGTGGCGAGCGTAAGGCAGAGGCCTGCCGCGGCGCCTCTCGGGTCCTCCCGCTTTGGACGGACTTGGGCGTTCCCCGGTTCGGGTCACTTGAACGGGTCGGCGGCCGAGGCCAGCCGCCGCGCGCCGCGCGCCATCCGCGTCCAGAACGGGTCGGGGTGGCGCGGCAGCTCGAAGGCGACCGCCTCCGCCGTGCTCTGCGGCGCGTCGGTCAGGACGGTGTACACGTATCCGTCGGCCGCGGCGACGGCCCAGCGGCGCAGCGACTCGCGGCAGAACACGGTCCGGCCGTGCCGGACGGCCTTCTTCCAGCCGGTCAGGGCGCTCGTGTCGAGGGTGCCGCGCTGCACGAACACCGACACCGAGGCCAGGCCGTCGGAGTAGCTGAGGTGCACGGCGCCGCCGGCCTCGCGGCGCGCGTCGTAGAGGCTGAGGTGGCCGGGCAGCCGATCGGGGACGGGCCAGCCGCGGCGTTTCAGGCCGTCGAGGGCGCGGGCGTCCAGCGGCACCTCGAGGATCGAGGTCGCGGAGCTGTTCGGCGCGGCGTTGGCGCTGCTCGGGCCCTCCGCCTCGGTCCCGGCGGCCGGTGCCTCGGTGACGGCGGGGGCGTCCACGGACGAGCCGCGGGTGCGGCCGGTGCGCGGCGCGGCGCCGCCCTGGGCCGGGACGGTGAAGCTGATCTCGGTGAAGCCGCTGGTGACCACCGGGCGGCCGGTCGCGTCGACCAACTCCCGGTGCAGCATCAGCCCGGTCTCGGCGTCCAGCCAGAACCGGCCCGCGACCGTGCCGTCCTGCCGGCGGGCCTCCACCACGCAGGCGCGGCGGCCGAGGATGGACGCGTCGGGCTTCCGCACGACGGTGTAGTTGCGGGTCAGCAGCTCGAGCGTCCGCTTGGTGAACCCGGTGGCGTCGCCCGCGGACGCGTCCGGAAGGTAGCCCTCCGAGCCCGCCGCCGAGGTGTACCGGACGCCGTCGCCCGGCGTGTGCACGGCGCTGACGCGGGACGTGGCGGACCGGCCGCGGTTCCACGTCGTCAGGAAGCGGCGCCCCTGGTAGGGGACGCGCCGGGCGGCGTCGGCGGCGGAGCGCAGCAGGCCGACGGCGGCGGGGTCGCTGCGGGCGCGGCGCGCGGCGCCCGGGTCCCCGGCCAGCCCCCAGGCGAGGGCCACCGCGCCGGCGAGGCCGCCGGCGATCAGGGTGCGGCGCCGTCCCCGGCGGTGGCAGGCCGTCGAGGGGGTCCCGGTCACGGCCCGGGCGCGGTCTTGATCTGGTTCGCCGGGTCGGTCAGCGGGTCGGTGACGGGCGCGTCGCCGGTGGTCAGCGCGTGCTCGACGGCGAACCGGTCGAAGGCGGGGGTGACGGCCGGCGAGTGCTGGCGGCCGCCCGCCGCGTAGGAGGCGGTGCCGAGCCCGATGAACAGGGTCGCGGCGCCCACCACGAGGTAGCGGCGGCGGTGCCGGGTCAGGCCGGCGGCGCGGGCGCCGGGCCGGTTGTCGCGGGGACGGGCGGCCGGCGGCGCCGTCCGGGCGGGACGGGCGGATGATCGCAGCGGCCGGGCGGACGCGGGGCGCATCGGCTGGGTCGTCGCGGGCGGCTCCGGCGGGACGGGGCCGGCGCCGGCCCCCATGGAGCGCAGGCGGTTCAGGAAGTCGCCGGACGGCAGGTCGTCGGCGCCGTCGGAGGCGGGCAGCGCGTTCAGCCCGCGCAGCCGCCCCTTGACCCGGCGCAGCTCGTCGGCCTCGGCCCGGCAGGCGGCGCAGCCGGCCAGGTGCGCGAGGACCCGGTCCCGCTCGGCGGGGTCCAGCTCGTCGTCGATCAGAGCGGTCAGGCGCTCACCAAGGCAGCTCACACGGCCTCCTCACGCGGGGACGGTCCCCCGCGCCGGCCGGCCCCCGGCTGGATGCCCTTGCTACGCCTGGTCATGACGCCCCTGTTCGTTCCGTTCTCTCCGCGCGCGGCCCCGCTGCCACGCGCGCGGTCGCTACACGCCCTCCGGCTGCGGCCGGGCCCCGGCCGCCGCGTCCGCCGCGTCCGGCTCGGCGCCGCCGGCGGACCGCACGCTACCGGTGCCGGCGATCTCCGTTTCGGCCCGCTCCCCCGTGGCGGTGGCCTCGGCGGCCTGCCAGTCGTTGCGGGTCCCGGGCCGGCGCCGGGTCGGCGCGCGGTGCTCCAGCGCGGCCCGCAGCTGCGCGCGCCCCCGGTGGATGCGGCTGCGCACGGTGCCGAGCTTGACGCCCAGGGTGGCGGAGATCTCCTCGTAGGACAGGCCCTCGATGTCGCACAGCACGACGGCCGCGCGGTACTCGGGGGCCAGCGCGTCCAGTGCCGCCTGGACGTCGGCGTCGAAGTTGGTGTCGTCGAACGCCTGCGCGGGCGTGGGCTCGCGGCCCTGCAGCCGCTCGGCGGCGTCGTCGGCGAGTCCCTCGAAGCGGATGCGCTGGCGGCGCCGCGCCATGTCGAGGAACAGGTTCGTGGTGATCCGGTGCAGCCAGCCCTCGAACGTGCCGGGCGTGTAGTTCGACAACGAGCGGAACACGCGGACGAAGACCTCCTGCGTGAGGTCCTCCGCGTCGTGCTGGTTGCCGGTCAGCCGGTAGGCGAGCCGGTACACGCGCGCGGAGTGCTCGCGGACGACCTCGTCCCAGGACGGCGGCGCCCACTCGGCCTCGGGGGCGTTCTCACGCGCGGCGCTCCCCAGCCCCTGCCTGGGGCCGACCCCCACAGCGCCTCTAAAACTCAGTGCTGCGACTCCCATGGTGCCGGGCTGTTCCTCTCTGGTGAGCCAAGACTCTTCGCCTTGGAACGGCACGGTCTCGCCTGGGCTGGGGCGGTTCTGGACCGGTTCGGTGCTCGTCGTTCCACCCACCGGACGGCGGGTGCTTACGTTCTCTGCAACGCGCTGGAACTCCGGATGGTTCCCGGTCAGCGATATGGTCTTTCCAGCATGAGCCAGGCGGGGGTCCCGCGAGGAGGCAGCCATCGACGCCATTCAGGCCACCCGGGCCTACGTGGAGGATTTCCTCCCCGAAGACGAGCCGCTGCTGGAGGCCCGGCGGCGCGGCCACGAGATCGGCGCGACGCCGATCGGCCCGGCGGGCGGCGCCGCGCTGCGCTTCCTGGCGTCCCTGCTGGGCGCGCGGACGGTCGTGGAGGTCGGGTCGGGCTGCGGGGTGTCCGGCGTGTACCTGATGCGCGGGATGCCGAAGGACGCGGTGCTGACCAGCGTCGACATCGAGCCCGAGCACCAGCGGCTGGCGAAGCTCGCCTACCGCGAGGCGGGCCTGTCCGCGTTCCGCACCCGGATGATCATCGGCCCGGCGCTGGAGGTGCTGCCGCGGCTCACCGACGGCGCCTACGACATGGTGTTCTGCGACGCGGCGAAGCACGAGTACCCCGAGTACCTGGCGGCGGCGCTGCGGCTGCTGCGGCCGGGCGGCGTCGTCGCGTTCGACAACGCGCTGTGGCACGACCGCGTCGCCGACCCTGACGCCCGCGACCCCGAGACCGAGGCGATCCGCGAGGTGCACCGGGCGATCCGCGACGACGAGCGGCTCGTCCCGCTGCTGGTCCCGGTGGGCGACGGCCTGCTGTGCGCGGTGAAGCGCGACTGACGGTGGAGCGCCAGCGGAACGCAGGTCGCCGGTCGGGCGCCGCTGACACCCCGGAGGAGCCGGACGCGGAGCGCGCCCCGGCCGAGCCCGCCGCGAATGCGGGACCGGAGGCACCTGCGGAGGCCTCTACGGAAGCGCCCGCGGAAGGGCCCGCAGAGGCGTCTGCGGAAGCCTCCGCTCAGGCGCCCACGGAAGCGCCCGCTGAGGCGTCTGCGGAGGCGCCCGCTGAGGTGTTCGCGGTCCGGGACCGGGTGACGTGGCGGGCGATCTGGCGGCTCGCCGCCTTCGTGATCCTGTTCGTCGCGTCGATCGGGTTCGTCGCGGGCGGCGTCATCCGCGGCGCGGGCGTCGGCAGCGTCGCGTTCATGGTGCTCGGCATCGCCGGCTTCCTGCTGTTCGGCGCGGGCCTGGCGGTGTCGCTCGGCGGGCTGCTGGCGCGCCGTCCCGTGCTGGAGCTGAACGCCTCGGGCGTGCGGCGGCCGGCGCCCTGGCCGCTGCCGCGCCGGTCCGGCCGGCTCCTGCCCTGGGACGAGGTGGCGGCGATCACGGCGCTGCGCCGCGGCGTCCCCGGCACCCGCCGCGGCGAGCAGGACTACGTGGTGTTCCTGCCGACGGCGGAGCTGGCGGAGATGGCCCGCACGTCCGACCGGCCCGTGCTGGTGGCGCTGACGATGCGGGACGTCCCGGCGACGGCGGCCGCGGTGCCGTGGTGCTTCGCGGTCGGCCCCGGCTGGGACGCGAAGCTCCCCAAGATCGTCAAGGAGGCCCGGCGGCGCCGCCGCGTCCCCGTCATCGACCGCCGCACCCGCTGACGCGCGGCGCGTCGCCGTTCTGAGCGGCTCACGACGGCTGCACGCCGCGGGGTCAGCGGAGGGTCAGGCGGTGAGGTGGTCGAGGAGGAGGCGGGTGCCGTAGCCGGTGGCGCCGCGGGTGATCTCGGCGTCGTCGGCGGTGGCGCGGCCCGGGCCGGCGATGTCGAGGTGGGCCCAGGCGCGGTCGCCGACGAACTCGCGGAGGAACAGCGCCGCCGCGATCGCGCCGCCGTTGAATTCTCCGCGGCCCATGTTGGCGACGTCGGCGACGTCGGAGTCGATGCCCTTGCGGTAGTCCTCGACGAGCGGCAGCCGCCACAGCGGCTCGCCCGCCGCGGCCCCCGCCGCGGTGAGGGCCCCGGCGAGGGCGTCGTCGTTGCTGAACAGCGCGCCGTACCGCAGGCCCAGCGCGACCTTGGCGGCGCCGGTGAGGGTCGCGACGTCCACGACCGCGTCGGGGTCGAGCTCGGCGTCGGCGTAGGCGAGGGCGTCGGCGAGGACGAGCCGCCCCTCGGCGTCGGTGTTCAGCACCTCGGAGGTCTTGCCGCCGAAGTGGGTGATCACGTCGCCGGGCCGCATCGACGACCCGGACGGCATGTTCTCCGCCGCCGCGATCAGGCCGGTGACGCGGGCGCGGACGCCGAGGCCGCGCAGCGCGCTCATCACGGCGATGACCACGGCGCCGCCCGCCATGTCGGTCTTCATGGTCTTCATGCCGTCGTTCGGCTTGAGCGCCAGGCCGCCGCTGTCGAACGTGATCCCCTTGCCGACGAGCACGACGTGCCGGTCGGGCGCGCCCTCGGGGCCCTGCTCCTTCTGGGGGGACGACGCCCCAGACCCCCCGGCGCTTCGCGGATCGTAGGAGAGCTCGATCAGGCGGGGCGGGCGCACCGAGCCGGAGCCGACCGCCAGCAGGCCGCCGAACCCGCCCTCGACCAGCTCCTTCTCGTCCCGGACGCGGACGGCGAGGCCGGCGTCGCGGGCGACCTCCGCGGCGCGGGCGGCGAGCCACGACGGGTCCTTCTCGGAGGCCGGGGTGTTGGTGAGGTCGCGGGCGAGGGCGGTGGCGCGGGCCCGGGCGGTGCCGCGCTCGATCGCGGGCGCGTCGGCGTCGGGCCCGGCCTCGGTCAGCACGGCGAGGGTGCCGAGCGGGCGCTTGGGCGCGGCGGCGCCGATCCGGAACTCGTAGGAGGCGAGCAGGGCGCCCTCGACGAAGGCGGCGAGGTCGCCGGAGGGGACGCCCGCGACGAGGGCCGTGCGGCCGCGGCCGCGGCGGGCGAGGGCCGCGCCGGCCTTGCGCAGGTCGGCGGGCGCCGCCTCGCCGACACCGTACAGCAGCAGCTCGCGGACGTCGCCGCCGACCTGGACGGGCGCAGCGATGATCTCGCCCGCCTCGCCCTTGGCGCCGTGCAGCTCCAGCAGCTCGTCCAGGGTGAACGGCAGGGCCTTCGCGACCTCGGCGTCCGGCGCGACCGGGCCGGACCGCACGGGGACCGCCACCGCCTCCGCCCCGAGGTCGACCGCGGTGCCGGTCACGGTGCCGCCGGCGCCGTGGATGCGGGTCTCGATGGGCATGGCGACGGATCCCCCCTGAGCTGAGCTTCTACCGGATGTTTCGGTGATCGGGAACGGCGACGGTCCCGGCGAGCACGCCGGGACCTTCGCCGGAGAGCCGGGAGCGGCGGAGCCGTCAGCCCACGACGCCCTTGAGGGCCTCGCCGAGTTCCTTGGCCTCGTCGGCGGAGAGCTCGACCACAAGGCGGCCGCCGCCTTCGAGCGGGACCCGCATGACGATTCCGCGCCCCTCCTTGGTCACTTCGAGCGGACCGTCTCCCGTCCGCGGCTTCATCGCCGCCATGCGTGCATCCCCTTCCTGCCTAAAGGCCCCGCTTGGGGCCGTTTGGAGCCTCCGGGCACCGTTGGCCGCGTGGCCGCCTGTCGCATCCGCGTCATCAGTAGTGGTCCATTATCTCGTCTCCTGGGCGCGAAGTGGTAACGATCAGCCTCCAGATCGGAAGACTGCAGGCGTACGGGGCACTCCGGCGCTGTTCGATCGGCACCGGACGGGCCGCCGGGAGCGAGGCGGAAGCGCGGGCCGGAGGGGCACCGGACGGTCACGCCGGGTGCACGGGGGCGGGACGGCACTTGCCCGCCGCGCCCCGGTTCGTCGATGGTTGCCGGGGAAGATCTACCGAGGACCGGGAGGGTGCCGCATGTCCGAGACCGTGCTGTACGACGTGACCGACGGTGTGGGAACAATCACACTGAACCGTCCGGACGCGATGAACTCGCTGACGGCGGAGATGAAGGGCGCGCTGCTGGAGACGGTCCGGCGCGCGGCGGCGGACGCGTCGGCCCGCGCGGTGATCCTGACCGGTGCGGGGCGGGCCTTCTGCGCGGGCCAGGACCTGCGCGAGCACGCCGACAACCTGGCGGCCGGACGGGGGCTCGACGGCACCGTCACGAAGCACTACAACCCGATCGTGCTGGAGCTGGCCGGGATGGCGAAGCCGGTCGTCGCGGCGGTGAACGGGGTCGCGGCGGGCGCGGGCGCGGCGCTGGCGTTCGCCTGCGACCTGGCCGTCGCGTCGGACAAGTCCCGGTTCGCGACGGCGTTCACCGGCATCGGGCTGGCGCCCGACAGCGGCATGTCGTGGACGCTGCAGCGGCTGGTCGGCCGGGCGAAGGCGGCGGAGCTGCTGCTGCTCGGGGAGCCGCTGAAGGCGCCCGAGGCGCTGGAGCTCGGCCTGGTCAACCGGGTCGTCCCGGCGGACGAGCTGGCGCCGGCGGCGGTGGAGCTGGCGCGGCGCCTCGCGGCGGGCCCGACGGTGGCGTACGCGGCGGTGAAGCAGGCGCTCGACCACGCGGCGACGCACGACCTGGCGTCGGCGCTGGAGCGCGAGGCCGTGCTGCAGGACGAGTGCGCGGCGACCTCCGACCACCAGAACGCGACCGAGGCGTTCCTCAAGAAGCAGCAGCCCTCCTTCGAGGGGCGTTAGGGGCTCCACGCGCGCGCGGGGTGGGGGCAGCCCCACCCCCGTTTCTGGAGCGCGCGCCAATGTGCCGGAGGGCCCGCGGCGGTTGGCTTGAAGGCATGACACAAGCATCCGCCGCGCCGCCCGCCGGGCAGGTCCGCGAGCACGTCGCCGTCGCGTCCGGCCTCGTCAAGTCGTACGGGACGGGCGACGGCGCGGTGACCGCGCTGCGCGGCGTCTCGGCGGCCTTCCCGCGCGGCCAGTTCACCGCGATCATGGGGCCGTCCGGCTCGGGCAAGTCGACGTTCCTGCACTGCCTGGCCGGGCTGGACACGGTGACGTCCGGCTCGGTGCTGATCGGCGGCGTGGAGATCACCCGGCTGTCGCGGACGCGGCTGACCAGGCTGCGCCGCGACCGGCTCGGGTTCGTGTTCCAGTCGTTCAACCTGCTGCCGATGCTGACGGCGGAGGAGAACATCCGGCTGACCGGGCGGCTCGGGAACCGCCGCGCGGACCGGCGGTGGTTCGACACGATCGTCGACGCCCTCGGCCTGCGCGACCGCCTGGACCACCGGCCGAGCGAGCTGTCCGGCGGGCAGCAGCAGCGCGTCGCGGTCGCGCGGGCGCTGCTGACCCGGCCCGAGGTGCTGTTCGCCGACGAGCCGACCGGCAACCTCGACTCCCGCTCGGGCGCGGAGGTGCTGGGGTTCCTGCGCTCGGCGGTGGACTCCTACGGCCAGACCGTCGTCATGGTGACGCACGACCCGGCCGCCGCCGCGCACGCCGACCGGGTGCTGTTCCTCGCCGACGGCATGATCGTCCACGAGCTCGCCGGGCCGACCATCGACCAGGTGCACGCCGTGATGCGCCGGATGGAGGGCTGATCCCCATGTGGCTCATCGCGCGCCGCTCGTTCGCCGAGGGCTGGCTCCGGCTCGCCGCCACCATGCTCGCGGCGCTGTTCTCCATCGGCCTGATCGCCGGGTCCCTGCAGTTCACGCTCCGCGCGCAGGAGGCCGTCTCCGGCAGCGACGCGAGCGAGTACGCGCGCGCCGACGTGCTCGTCCAGGGCGGCTCGGTCGACCCCGACGACCCGTACGCGGCGCCGGACGGCCGGGTCGCCCTCGCGCAGGTCGCCGGGCGTCCCGGCGTCGCCGCCGTGGCCGGGGACGCGTCCGTCCCGGTGACCGCGAGCGGCGCCGCCCACAAGACGATCATGCCGCCGGCCGGGGCGCGGACCCTGCTGCGGCCCTGGCCGTCCACGGCCGCGCTCGACCCGTACCACCTGGAGTCCGGGCGGGCGCCCGCCGCCGACGGCGAGGTCGCCGTCACCCGGCACGGCGCCCGCGCCGGGAAGCTGCGCATCGGCGGCACGATGACCGTGCTGACGCCGAAGCAGGCCCGCACGATGAGGGTCGTCGGGATCGTCACCGTGCAGGGGCACAGCGCCGTCGCGAGCGGCGACCTGCTGCTCGCCCCGCCCGCGACCGTGCAGCAGGCCGCCGGGCTGCCCGCCGGGACCTGGCAGTCCGTGTGGGTGAAGGCCGCGCCCGGGGTGGCGCCGGCGAAGCTGCGCGGCGACCTGGCCCGCGCGTTCGGCTCCGCCGCGACCGTCCGCACGGCGAGCGGCGTCCGGCACGCGCAGTCCGCCGACCTGCAGGGCGCCGGCGCGTCCATCGGCGGCGCCATCGGGATGCTCTCGTCCATCGCGGTGTTCGTCGGCCTGTTCGTCGTGTCCAACACCTTCGGCACCCTCGTCCGGCAGCGGACCCGGCGGCTCGCGCTGCTCGGCGCGATCGGCGCCACCCCGCGGCAGATCAAGCGGCTGATCCGGCTGGAGGCGCTCGTCCTCGGCGTCGTCGCGTCGGCGGGCGGCGTGCTGCTCGGCTACGCCATCTCAGGCCTGCTGACCAGGCTGTTCGCGCAGGACGGCTTCGACATCACCGCCGCCGACGCGCAGTACGGGTGGATCGCGCTCGCCGTCCCCGCCGCCGTCGGGATCCTCGTCACCCAGCTCGCCGCCTGGCGGGCCGCGCGGAAGGCGGCGCGCATCTCCCCTATGCAGGCGCTCAGGGCGGCGAGCGCCGACGACACGACCGGCCGCCGCTGGCCCCGCCTCGCCGGCGCCTTCGCGGTCTTCGCCTGCGCGTGGATGTTCTTCGGCCCCGTCTGGGCGATCCGCGCCGAGGAGCCGCCCGGCCCCGACCGCACCGCCGGAACGGCCGTGCTGATCCTGATGGGCTGCATGACGACCGTCGCGGCCCTCGCCGTCCTCGCCCCGTTCTTCGTCGGCCCCCTCGGCGGGCTGGTCGGGCGGATCGGGATGGCCGTCAGCGGTGAGGCCGGGCGGCTCGCCCGCGCCACCATCACCCGCAGCCCGCGCCGCGTCTCGTCGGCCGCGTCGTCGCTGATGCTCGGCGTCGCGCTCGTCGGCGCGACCGCGATGGTCGTCATGTCGGCGAACGGCCGCTTCGACGAGGCCGGACGGCAGGTGATGCGGGCCGACCACGCCATCGCCGCGACCGGGACGACCTCCGACGGGCCCGCGCCGCTCCCCCGGGACCTCGCCGCGAAGGCCGCCGCCGTCCCGGGCGTCGCGCACGCCGCCGCCCTCACCGCGTCCGAGGTCAAGCTCGTCTCGCCGAAGCCGAAGCGCAGTGAGGACGACTCCTCCCCGTACGTCACCGTGGCCGGGGTAGACCAGGCCGCGCTGCCGTCGCTGCTCCGCCTCGGCGGGCACCTGCCGTCCCTGCCGGACGGGCGGATCGGCCTCACGTCGTCGATCATGAAGGCGAACGGCCTGCACAAGGGCCAGCGGATCGTGGTGCGGGGCGCGCGGGGCCGCGTCGCGCTCACCGTCGCGGGCGCCTACCACGACCCGTCCCACCTGTTCGCCGACGGCGCGCTCGTCGCCCCGTCCACCATGGACCGCCTCGACCCGGACGCCGCCGCCCAGGCGATCCTGGTCAGCGGCGGCTCCGCGGACGCGCTGTCCCGGACGCTCGGCGGCGTCCCCGGCGTCAAGGTCATGGACAGGGACGCCTACGTGAAGCGGGCGGCGGGCTCGATGACCAAGGGCATGCGCGTCATCTACGGGTTCATCGGGATGGCACTGCTGCTGTCGCTGTTCGGGATGGCCACCACCGTGTCGATGAGCGTCGCCGAACGGACCCGCGAGTTCGGCCTGCTCGGCGCCGTCGGCGCGACCGTGACGCAGATCCGGGCGATCGTCCGGTGGGAGGCCGCCACGGTCGTCCTGCTCGGCGGCCTCCTCGGCATCGGCACCGCGCTCGGCACCGTCGCGCTCCTGCACGTGGCGACCGGCAGCTCGTTCCTGACCGTGGACCCGCCGTGGTGGCTGTTCGTCCTCGTCGCCGCCGGCGCCGCCGCCGTCACCCTCGCGACCTCCGCCCTCCCCGCCCGAAGGGCCTCCACGATCCCCGTCCTGGAAGCCGCCAAGGCCGAGTGACCGGACGTTCCTCACGAGCCGGCAGCGGCCGCCCTGCTGCGATCGCGCGCAGGGCCCGCTGACGGAAGGCCGTCTGGCGGCCTGACGCCAAGGGCCCTGCGATCAGTACGCGCCTCGCCGGTGGCAGTCCTTGAGGTGGTCATCGACGAGGCCGCAGGCCTGCATGAGGGCGTAGGCGGTGGTGGGGCCGACGAAGCGGAAACCGTTCCGCTTCAGCTCCTTGGCGAGGGCCTTGGAGCCGTCGGTGTAGGCGGGGACGTCGGACGTGTCGGCATAGGCGGGGGCGTCGGGGTCGGCGTAGCGCCAGGCGGTCGCGGCGAGGCCGCCGGGCAGGTCGAGCGCGGCCCGCGCGTTCGCGATCGCCGCGTCGATCTTCGCGCGGTTGCGGACGATCGACGCGTCCGCCATCAGCCGCGCGACGTCGTCCGGCCCGAACGCGGCGACCTTCTCGGGGTCGAAGCCGCGGAACGCGGCGCGGAACCCCTCCCGCTTGCGCAGGATCGTCAGCCAGGACAGCCCCGACTGGAACGCCTCCAGGCACAGCCGCTCGTAAAGGCCCTGGTCGTCGCGGACGGGACGGCCCCATTCCTCGTCGTGGTAGGCGATGTACTCGGGTGCCGACAGCCCCCACGGGCAGCGGGCCAGCCCGTCCTCGCCTCGGATCGCGGTGCTCACCGGCCCGTTCTACCTCATGCCTCCGACAGAACGGGCCCGGTGACAACGGCGGCGTCAGGAGGGACCGGCCGCCAGCGCGGCCAGCCGCCGCAGCCCGAGGCCCAGGAACCCCTTCACGACGGGGCCGGCTACCAGCCATCCGGCGCGTCCGAGGACGCCGAGCGGCAGGTCGATGCGCTCCGCCCACACGACGCGGCTGCCCTTCCCGTACGGGAGGACCTCGAACCAGGCCTCCCCGCGCACGACCCGCCCCGTGTGCCGGACGGCGACGCGTCGGCCGTCGCGCCAGCCGGTGATGACCATGGTGTCGAGGAAGCCGACCGGGCCGACGCCCGTCCACGCCCGCAGCTCGGCGCCGACGTCGCGGCCGCCCTCGGCGCGGGTGAACGGCATCCATTCGGCGTGCCTCGGCCAGTCGGTGAGGACCTCGAAGAGCCGTTCCGGCGGTGCGTCGGAGTACGCCTCGGCGTGGACGGCGACCTCGCTCACGGAAGTTCCCATGGACCGTCCTTGCCCGGTTCCGGGTCGTCCTCCGCATCGTGCGGCTCGGAATCCTTCCGCAGCCGGATCTGCGGGGCGTCCTGCTCGGGGAAATGCGGGTCCTGCAGGCCGTGCAGCGCACCGATCCGCTCCGGCTCGGGCGCCACCGCGGCGCCGCGGCGCAGGTCGTCGAGCTGCCGTTCCAGGTCCGCCACGCGGGCGTCGCGCTCGGCGAGGGCACGGGCGAGGTCACGGAACGCCTGGTCCGCCACGGGCCCCTGGTAGCCCCAGAACGCGCGGGGCAGCCGCAGCGACAGGACGGTCCGGGGCGTGACGTACCGGCCGTCGCCGAGCGGCAGCGGCGGGTGGTCGGGATGGGTCTCGGTCAGCTCGCCGCCCCGGCCCATCGCCAGGACGACGACGGAGCCCAGCACGGCCAGGCCCGCCAGGACGAAGACCACGACCAACATCTCGCTCCGATCTCCACACGACTCCGCACCCCCGATCGTGCCACGCTTGGGCGCATGGGGTTGCACGAGGAGCGCGCCGGATCGCGCGAGGGCCTGATCCTGACCGGGCCGGAGCGGGCGCCGGAGGGGACCGTGGACGCGGGCACCGCGCCCCCGGCGGCCCGGGTGCGCGAGCTGGTGGAGCGGGCCGGGCCGTCCGGCGCGGTGCTGGTGGCGCTGGAGTCGGACGCGGCGGAGCCCGATCCCGGGCTGATGGCCGCCGCGTCCGTCTACGCGTGGCTGGGCGCGAGCGTGTTCCGGGTGCCGCCGTCGCAGGCGGACGGGGTGCGCCAGGTCCTCGACATGGTCGCCTCGATCCGTGGCACCCGTCCCCCCGCGGTCGCCCGCCGGGGGCTGGCCTAGCCCGCCGGGGGCCGGCCTAGCCCGGTGCCGGCCTGGCCCGCCGCCGTGCCGGTCAGGCGCGCAGCTTGTGCCAGGGGCCGGTGATCGCGAAGGTCACGCCGGGGCCCTCCTGCCGGTTGGCGAACAGGATCCTGCCGTCCGGGGAGAACGTGACACCGGTGAACTCGCTGCCGTTGAGGGCGTTGCGGGCCATCGCGAACGGCTTGCCGGCCTTGGTGGTGCCGACGAGGTGCTGGTCCCCGTCGCCGTCCTCGGCCAGCATCACACCGCCGCCGTACGGGGAGACGGTGATGTTGTCGGGGCCGTCGAACTTGCCGCCCGGCTTGAACACCAGCTGCAGCTCGATCTCGTTGGTGCGCGGGTCGTAGGTCCAGACCTGCCCGGCGTGGTCGGCCGCGCCGCCGTCGGCCTTGTGCGAGTAGGAGCAGACGAAGTACGCCTTGCCGTGGCCCCACCAGGCGCCTTCGAGCTTCTGGCTGCGGGTGATGGTGTCGAACTGCATGCGGGTCGACTCGGTCTTCGCGGACGGGTCCGGCACGGCCACCCAGCGGCAGTGCAGCTTGGTGCCGGGCTCCTGGACGACCGACAGGTCCGGGACGCCCCGGACGTTCATCGCCTCGAGCCGTCCGCCTTGCAGGTAGGCGTGGTAGTCGCCGCGGTGTGCGCGCGGGCGGAACCGGTAGAGCAGGCCGAACGGGCCGTGCGCGTCCTCGGTCAGGTAGGCGGTGAGGGTGTCGGGGTCGACGGCGACGGCCTCGTGGGCGAACCGGCCGAGCGCCGTCAGCGGGACCGGCTTGGTGCGCTGCCCGTGCGGGTCGACCTCGAAGACCCAGCCGTGGCTCTTGGTCTGCCCGGTGAAGCCCTCTGTCTCCTCGCAGGTCAGCCAGGTGCCCCACGGGGTGCGCCCGCCGGCGCAGTTGGTGGACGTGCCGGCGAGGCTGACGTACTGCGACAGCAGGTTGCCGTCCTTGTCGACCTCCAGCGTCGTGGTGCCGCCGTTGGCCGCCGGGTCGTAGGTCAGCGCGGCGGGCGCGACGGCGCGGGTGCCGTTGTTGCTCTGCTCGTGGTTGCGGACGAGCCGCGTCCGGCCGGGCTTGCTCCCCGGGAAGGTGGCGGTGCCGTCGTGGTGGCCGGGGACGACGACGCCGTCGGAGATCGGGTCGCCCTCCGTCGACAGGGTCTTGTAGGAGAAGCCCTCGGGCAGGTCGAGGACGCCCTTGGGGTCGGGGATCAGCGGGCCGTAGCCGTAGGCCTCGCCGGTATCGGCGCCCGCGGAGGTCTGGAAGACGGAGTCGAGGCTTCCGGCAAGGGCGATGGACAGCGCGCCGGCGGCGCCGCCCTTCATGACACCGCGACGGGTCACGGACATGGTGCGGTCTCCTTCAACGTGAGGGGATCACGCAGGAGCGTCGCGGCCGGTGCTG
Organism: Actinomadura sp. NPDC048394; assembly: GCF_040651755.1. Lineage (NCBI taxonomy): Bacteria > Bacillati > Actinomycetota > Actinomycetes > Streptosporangiales > Thermomonosporaceae > Actinomadura > Actinomadura sp. NPDC048394. The sequence continues at coordinate 37,934 of NZ_JBEZJL010000076.1, forward strand.
AACCGGGGGTGAACGATCACATGCCGGGCGGCAAACCCCCAGGACAATCTTGGTCTTTTCCGGCACCTCCGGCGCCGGCCGGGCCGGGAAGCGTCCCCCACAGGGCCGTGGGGGACGCGCATCGGACGGTCAGAGCTCGGCCTCGGCGTAGTCCTCGAAGCTCATCCCGATCTTCGGCTGGGAGCGTTCCAGCAGGTCGAACGCCTCGGACACGGACGCCGTCCAGCCGATCGCGTCCCAGATCCTCGGGCGGGCGAACCCCTGCTCGGTGAGGCCCTTCATCAGCTCGCGGAGCGGCTCGTACACGCCGGTCGGGTCGAGGATCACCACGGCCTTGTCGTGCATGCCGAGCGTCCGGGCGGTCCAGATCTCGAACAGCTCCTCCAGGGTGCCGATGCCGCCGGGCAGCACGAGGAAGGCGTCGCTGCGCCTGTCCATCTCGCCCTTGCGGGTGCGCATGTCGGGCGTGACGACCAGCTCGTCGCTGTCCTCGTCGGACAGCTCGACGTCCGCCAGCCCCTCCGGGATCACCCCGACGGTGCGGGCGCCGCCGGCCCGGGCGGCGCGGGCGACGGCGCCCATGCAGGACACCCGGCCGCCGCCGCTGACCAGGCTGTGCCCGCGCCTGGCCAGCTCGTCCCCGACCTCGGCGGCGAGGTCGACGTACCGTCGGTCGATCTTGGCGCTGGAGGAGCAGAACACGCAGACGGCCAGGGGCATGGCGCACGCCTTTCGGTCGGGGACGGGGCGCTGCCCACTCTACGGAGGCGGGCTACTCGGCGAGGTCGTCGCGCAGGCGCGGCGCGAGGGCGACCACGATGATCATCAGGACGAGGAAGACCACCATCACCGCGTGCAGCCCGGCGGCGTGGTTGAGCGCCCCGATGATCGGCGGCCCGGCCAGGAACCCGACGTAGCCGATGGTGGACGCGGCGGCGATCGCGGGCCCGGGCGATCCGGGCGTCCGGCGCGCCAGGTGGCTGTAGGTGACCGGGACGACGGCGGCGAGGCCGAGCCCGATCAGCGCGTACCCGGCGAGGCTCGTCCAGGTGAACGGGAGGGCGAGCGCGAGGACGGCGCCGGACGCGGCGAGCGCCGCGCAGCCGAACAGGTACCGGTGCGAGCCGGTGCCGGCGCGGATCCGGTCGGCGACGAGCCGCCCGGTCACCATCCCGGCGGAGAACACCGCGAACCCGGCGGCGGCGAGCCAGGTCGGCGCGCCGGCGACGTCCCGCAGGTAGATCGACCCCCAGTCGTTCACGGTGCCCTCCCCCATCAGGGCGCAGAAGGCGACGAGGCCGGGCGTCCACACGCCGCGGCCGGGGCGGACGAGCCCGAGCCCGGGTCTGCCCGCGCCGGGCGGGTCGGGCGGCAGGAACGCGGTCGCGGTGGTGCACAGGGCGGTCAGCAGCACGGCGATCAGCAGGAAGTGCGTCTCCGGGCTCATCCCGGCGTGCACGGCCGCCCCGCCGGCCGCCGCGCCGGTGACGCCGCCGAGGCTGAACCTGGCGTGGAAGCCGCCCATGAGCGGGCGGGCGCTGAGCCGCTCGGCCAGCGCGCCCTGGGTGTTCATGGCGACGTCCACGCAGCTGTTGGTGATGGCGAAGAAGGTGAGCGCGCCGGTGAGGCACAGCAGCTGCGGCGCGAGCCCGACGAGCGGCAGGGCGCCGAGGTAGATGCCGGCCCCGGCGAGGATCCGCCGGCTGCCGATCCGGGCGACGAGCAGCCCGGCCAGCGGCAGCCCGGCTAAGGCCCCGGCGGCCAGCCCGGTGAGCGCCACGGACAGCCCGCCCGGGGTGAGGTCCAGCGAATCCCGGACGTCGGGCACCCGCGAGGCCCAGGAGGCGAAGGCGGCTCCGTTGGCGAAGAAGATCGCGCCGACGCCGGCGCGGGCGGCGCGGTCGCGCGCGACGGGCGGCGGGACCGGGGGGCCGGCTCCGGCGTCGTCGGTGCCCGCGCGGGGCCCGCCTCGTGTCCTGCTTCTGGGCATGCTCGACTCCCCTGGGGTGTGGATGCGGTGCTCCGCCCGTGGGGCCGCCGGGCGCGGCGGCGCGCGGGCTCGAACCGAGGGCCCGCGCGATCGGCGTTCCGGCTGGGGCCGGGCACGCTCGCGCGGGCCATCGGGAGCGACTGTCTTGGAACGTTCCTACGCCGGTCGGGCGCATGCCGGGCGGGCCGGCTCCGGCGCAGGCGCCGGCGGCTACGCCGGCGGGGCGGCGCTCACGCCCGGACGGCCGGCTCGCGGCTGAACGCGACCGTCACGCTGGGCAGCTCCGGGAACGGGCCGAGGTGCTCGGCGAGCGACTTCAGCCCCGCCGCGAGCGTGATCTTCGGCTCGTACCCGATGCCGCGCAGCTTGGAGATGTCGGCCACCAGCCGGAAGCTGTCGGCCAGCTCCGACTCGTCCGGCTTCAGCCGGGACGGCTTGCCGGTGGCGACCGCGACGGCGTCGGCGAGGCCCCGCATGGAGACCTCGCGCCCGCTGCCCATGTTGTAGATCTCCCCCGGCACCCCGTTCTCGGCCATCGTGATCAGGGCCGAGCACACGTCCGAGACGTGCACGAAGTCGCGGGTCTTGCGGTCGATGTCGCCGACGACGGGGATCGGCAGCTCGTTCAGCTGCCAGCGCAGGAACTGCGACACCTCCCCGCCGGCGGTGCGCGGGTCCTCGCCGGGCCCGTACACGACGAACGACCGGGCGATCATCACCTGCAGCCCGAGGGCGTCGTGCAGGCTGCGCAGCGTCAGCTCGCCGGACAGCTTGGACGCCCCGTACGGCAGGAACGGCGCGATCGGGTGCTCCTCGGTCATCGGGAACGTCTGCGGGGTGCCGTAGACGATCGCCGACGACATGTAGACCAGCCGCCGGACGCCCTGCTCGACGCAGGCGTTGCCGACGTTGCAGGTGCCGAGGCCGTTGATCTGGAAGTCGAACCTCGGCCGCTCGACCGACAGCGTGCCGCTGGCGTTGCCGGCCAGGTGGTAGACGGTGTCGACGCCGCGCAGCGCGAGCAGCGTCTCGCCGTAGTCGCGCAGGTCCGCGCGCCGGTGCTGGACGCCCGGGAGGGCGGCCAGCTCCGGCGCGGGCGTGGCCAGGTCGACGATGGCGACCTGGTGGCCGTCGTCGACGAGCCGGGCCACGAGGTTGCTCCCGACGAAGCCGGAACCGCCGGTGACGGCGACGACCTTGTTCTGGGGGCGGGAACCGTTCGGTGTCTTGCCCATGGTGAGGCTCCAGACGTCATGTGCACCCTGCCGGGCGCACGAGGGGGTTCGGGGTTGCGGACGCGCGGGGCCGGGTCAGCGGCCCCCGCCGAGTTCGGCGACGCCGCGGCGCACCGCGGCGATCATGTGCTCCACCTGCGCGTCGGTGAGGTGGTCGTAGATGGGCAGCTGGATCTGGTGCTCGAAGTAGGTCTTCTCGGCGACCGGGCACTCCCCGTAGCGGTGTCCGAGCGCCCGGAACTCCGGGAGCAGGTGGATCGGGAAGTACCGGATGACGATCTCGATCCCCTCCTTTTCCTGCAGATGGCGGATGAAGTCGTCCTTCGGGGCGCCGACGACCTCGGGGTCGTAGAAGCACGTGTAGAGGTGGTAGACGTGGTGGGCGTAGGGCTTCTCGGACTGGACGCCGATGCCGCGGATCCCGTTGAGCCCGTCGTCGAGCCGGTGCGCGATCTCCCGCCGGCGCCCGTTGAGCCGGTCGATCTTGCCGAGCTGGACGATGCCGAGCGCGGCGGACAGCTCGCTCATCCGGAAGTTGTTGCCGACGAGGTAGCGCCCGCCGGCGTAGTCGTGGGTGTACGACCTGAGCACGTGCGCGTCCTTGTAGTACGCGGGCTGCGCGTGCGGGCCGATGCGCTGGTCGTCGCGCTCGACCATCTCGCCGTAGTTGTGGATGGTGCCGAGCGCGCGCGCCATCTCGGCGTAGCGGTCGTGGCGGGTGACGAACGCGCCGCCCTCGCCGGTGGTCATGTTCTTCAGCGAGTGGAAGCTGAAGCAGCCGATGTCGCCGATGGTGCCGAGGGCGCGGCCCTTGTAGGTGGCGCCGGCGGCGTGCGCGCAGTCCTCGACGACGGTGAGGCCGTGCCGCTGCGCGATCTCCATGACCGGGTCCATGTCGACGGCCTGGCCGCCGAAGTGCACGACCCAGATGGATCTGGTCTTCTCGGTGACGAGCGGCTCGATCGTCGTCGGGTCGATGTTGAGCGTGTCGGGGTCGATGTCGGCGAACTTGACGACGACGCCGCGCGCCTGCAGCGGCCAGGTCGTCACCCAGAACGTCTGCGGGGTGGTGATCACCTCGTCGCCCGGCTGGAGCTCGAGCACCTGTGCCGCGAGGAACAGCGCGGTCGTGCACGAGCTGGTGGCCTGGGCGTGCGGCGAGCCGAGCCGCTCGGCGAGGAGCCGCTCGAACTCCTTGCCGCGCGGGCCCATCGCCAGCGTGTCCTGCCGGAGCGCCTCGCCGACGGCCTTGATCTCCTCGTCGCCCAGCCGGTTCGAGATGCCGCTGTAAGGCACCACGTACGTCATGGCACTTCTCCCTTGGTCCGTGATCGACATTGCTCTGTGCTCGTCATTGGTCTGACCGGCGCGCGGCCTCCCATGCGGGACCGCGGACGGTCCGCGCCAATGCGTCGCCGGAGCCCGGCGACCCGCGGAACACGGCGGCATCGACCGGCGAAGGTAAATCTCGTTTGAAGGTATGACGGGGCGCGGCCTACCGAGAAAGCTCATCGGTGCGGCCCGTGCTCCGATGTTAATTGAGCTCAGATCCCGAGCGGTATCGACGTCAGGGAAGAAGATGGTAACCCACCGACGGCGGTCGCCGCCAAAACAGTGCGTTAGGTAAAGCCTTGATATTGCATTCGACGGTCCAAGGGAAATATCACCCGATGTCGCGCGGGATCGGAGCAAGAGGGAAAAGGCCGGGCGAGCGGCGCACGGCATGGCCGCACCGCGCGCGGGTACGGTGACGGCGACGGCGGTGCGCACCGGCGCCCGCCGCGGCGCGCACCGGGACTCTCGCGCGGCCGCCCGGGCCGCGTCAGTGCCGGTGAGAGCCATGATCACGACAACATGTGGATGGTGGCGAGGTGGCGGGACGGATGCGGAAGGCACCCCGGTGACCGGCGCATCCGGCCGGCGGACGGCCCTGGTGACCGGCGCGTCACGCGGACTGGGCGGCGCGATCTCGGCCGCGCTGGCCCGCGACGGCGCCCGCGTCGCGATCAATTACCGGCGCGACGAAGCCGCCGCCGAGGCGCTGCGCACGCGAATAACCGAGGCCGGCGGACGCGCCGAACTGTTCCGCGCCGACATCACCGACGAGGCCGCGGTGGACGAATTGTACGACCGCATCACGGCCGAGTTCGGAAGTCTCGACATTCTGGTGCTGAACGCCACCGGACCGCAGCCGGACCTGCCCGTCGAGGAACTGCGCTGGCGCGATGTCCTCGATCAACTCGAATTCTTCGTCAAGAGCCCGCTGCTGCTCGTCCGCAAGGCCGTGCCGGGCATGCGCGAGCGCGGGTTCGGCCGCATCGTGCAGATCGGGTCGGACGTCGTCGCGCTCGGCCCGGCGCGCTCCAGCGCCTACGTCGCCGCCAAGTCCGCCCAGCTCGGCCTCACCCGCAGCTGGGCGCGCGAGCTCGGCCCGCACGGCATCACCGTCAACACCGTCGCGCCGGGCTGGATCCCGACCGACCGGCACGACTCCATCGGCCCCGACGCCCGCGACGCGTACACCGCGAGCGTCCCGCTCGGCCACTTCGGCGCGCCCGCCGACATCGGCGAGGCCGTCGCGTTCCTCGCCTCCGACCGCGCCGCGTTCATCACCGGCCAGAACCTCACCGTCAACGGCGGGATGGTGTTCGTCTAGCGGTCCGCGGCGGGAGGGCCGGTCAGGCGGTCACCGGCGGGAGGGCCGGTCAGGCGGTCACCGGCGGGAGGGCCGGTCAGGCGGGCCTCGGCGCACTTGCGGAAGGCGGCGACCAGGCCCGAGCGGTCGCCGGCGCGGGTCGCCAGCACGACATGGCTCGGATCGACGCCCTCCAGCGGGATCATGACGAGGTCGGGGCGCAGCCGGTGCCCGCCCGTGCCCGCGGCGATCGCGACGGCCTGCCCGGCGGCGACGAACTCGAACTTGTCCTCGAGGTCGTCCATGACGGGGCCGTCCGGCGCCCGGCGTCCGCCGGGCCGAGGTTCGAGCCGCCAGAACGCGCTCCAGGCCGGGTCGGCGCCGGGGACCCGCGGCAGCGGCTCGTCGGCGATGTCGTCGACGGTCACCGACTCCCGGCCCGCCAGGCGGTGGTCGGCGGACACGACGAGGGAGCGGGGCTCGTCGTACAGGATCGTCACGTGCAGCCGGCCGGTCGGGAACGGCAGCCGGGTCACGACGGCGTCCACGCGGTGGTCGAGCAGGGCCCGCCGCGGTTCCTTCCAGTCGAGGTGCACGACCCGCACGTCCGCGTCCGGGTGCAGGCGCCGCAGCTCCTGCACCGCCGGGGTGACGATGAGGCCGCTGGTGTACCCGATCGTGACGCGGCCGGGCCGCGCGGCGGCGCGGGTGCGCGCGACCGCCTTGGCGGACGAGCGCAGCAGGGCCTTGGCCAGCGGCAGGAACACCTCCCCGGCCTCGGTGAGGCGGGTGCCCTGCGGCGTGCGGTCGAACAGCCGGGCGCCCATCTGCCGTTCGAGCTGCCGGATCTGCCGGCTGAGGGACGGCTGGGTGATGTGCAGGGCCTCGGCGGCGCGGCCGAAGTGCCGGTGGTCGGCGACGGCGGTGAAGTACCGCACCGGCCGCAAGTCGAGGTCCACCGGAGGCTGCGGCGAATCGGACATACGGTCAGCGTATCCATCCAGATTCAAGGCAGCTCGACTGATTAGGCTTCTGACGTGCGATGATGCCTGATCCGTATCGCGCTGTACGGAACAGGCTTTGGACGTGGAGCGACTGCGGCGCGCAGGGTGGGGATACCGGCCTTGCACCGTCCCGGTGCCTCTGTCGGGCCGGTCCCATCGTTGCGTTCAAGGAGCAGACCATGCGCGTTTTCGTCACGGGCGCGACCGGATTCATCGGGAGCGCCGTCGTCCGCGAGCTGATGGACGCGGGTCACGAGGTGACCGGGCTCGCCCGCTCGGACGCGTCCGCGGCGGCGCTGGAGGCCGCCGGCGCCGGCGTGCACCGCGGCGACCTCGACGATCCCGACGGCCTGGCCCGCGCGGCCGCCGCGGCCGACGGGGTCGTCCACACCGCGTTCCACCACGACTTCTCCGACTTCGCGTCCGCCGTCGCGATCGAGCGGCGCGTGATCGCGGCGATCGGCGACGCCCTCGCCGGATCCGGCAAGCCGTTCATCATGACGTCCGGGACCGGCGGGCTGACGCCGGGCCGCGTCGCGACCGAGGAGAGCACGCCCGATCCCGACTCGTTCGCTGCCGTCCGGCACGCGGCGGAGCGGGACGCGCTGGCGCTCGCCGCGCGCGACGTGCGGGTCTCGGCGCTGCGGCTGCCGTCGTCGGTGCACGGCAAGGGCGACCGCGGGTTCGTCTCGTGGCTGATCGCGGCCGCCCGGGACAAGGGCGTCTCCGCCTACCCGGGCGACGGCTCGAACCGGTGGGCCGCGGTGCACCGCCTCGACGCCGCCCGCCTGTACCGGCTGGCCCTGGAGTCCGCGCAGGCCGGAACGGTCCTGCACGGCGTCGGCGAGGAGGGCGTCCCGGTCCGGGACATCGCCGGGGCCATCGGCCGCGGGCTGGGGCTGCCCGTCACGTCGCTGCCGCCGGAGGACGCCGTCGGGCACTTCGGCTTCGTCGGCGGCGTCTTCTCGCTGGACATCCCGGCCTCCAGCGACCTCACCCGCAAGCGGCTGGACTGGCATCCCGTCGAGCAGGGCCTCATCGCGGACCTCGAAGAGGGCCACTACTTCGGCGCGTAGCACCGGCTCCCGGCCGGGTCCCGCGGCGCCGGGGGGCGGGAACCGGCCGGAGGACGCGGCGTCAGGTGCCGTCGATGCCCTGCTCGGCGGCGGCCTCGACGGCGGCCTGCTCCTCCTGGAGGCGCCGCTCGGCCTCGATGTGCGCGTCCACGATGACCTTGACGACCTCGTCCGGGTCGTCGGTGAGGTGGATCAGGTCCAGGTCCTCGGGGGAGATCTTCCCGGACGGCAGCATCGTCTTGCGGACCCACTCGATCAGCCCGCCCCAGAACTCGGTGCCGACCAGCACGATCGGGAACCGGGTGATCTTCTTGGTCTGGACGAGGGTGATCGCCTCGAACAGCTCGTCCAGCGTGCCGAACCCGCCCGGCAGCACCACGAACGCCTGCGAGTACTTCACGAACATCGTCTTACGGACGAAGAAGTAGCGGAACTCCAGCCCGATGTCGAGGTGGTCGTTCAGCTTCTGCTCGAACGGCAGCTCGATGCCGAGGCCGACCGACAGGCCGCCGTTCTCGTCGCAGCCCTTGTTGGCCGCCTCCATGATCCCCGGGCCGCCGCCGGTGATCACCGCGTAGCCGGCGTCGTGCAGCCGGGCGCCGATGTCCACGGCCATCTCGTACTCCTCCGACCCCGGCTTGGTGCGGGCGCTGCCGAAGACGCTGACCGCCTTCGGCAGCTCCGCCAGCAGCCCGAAGCCCTCGACGAACTCCGCCTGGATCCGCAGCACCCGCCACGGGTCGGCGTGCACCCAGTCGACCGGGCCGCGGGTGTCCAGCAGCCGCTGGTCGGTGGTGGTCTGCGGGACGGCGCGCCCGCGCAGCATGGCCGGCCCCTGCCGGCGCGTCCGGGGATTCACTTCGCGTGTCATGGGGCCAAGGTAGTGCGGCGCGCCGACCGTCAGCCGCCGATTTCGGATCGGCCCGGCGGCGGCACGGTTACGGGCGGCCCCGGAACCCGCGGCCGGACGGCCCGGGACGAGCGGCAGCGCGGCCGGCGCCCCGGCGAGCGCGATCTCGGCGGAGGCGAGCACGCCCGCCTGGGCGGTCAGCGACCCTAGGCGGTCAACCAGGTGCGCATGCGGGTCTCGCAGTCCGCGATCAGCGGCATCTCGACGTACTCGTCCTTGGTGTGGGCGAGGGTCGGCTCGCCGGGGCCGTAGTTGACCGCCGGGACCCCGAGCTCGGAGAAGCGCGCCACGTCCGTCCAGCCGAGCTTGGCGCGGACCTCGGTGCCGCCGGACGCGACGGACGACACGAACGCGGCGGCGGCCGGATGGGTGAGCCCAGGGCGGGCGGCGGACGCGGCGTCGGTCACCTTGACGTCGAAGCCGTCGAACACCTCGCGCAGGTACGCCTCCGCCTCGGCGAGGGACTTGTCGGGCGCGAACCGGTAGTTGACGGTGACGACGCATTCGTCCGGGATGACGTTCCCGGCGACGCCGCCGTGGATGAACACCGCGTTGAGGCCCTCGTGGTACTCCAGGGCGTCCACCACGGGACGGGTGGGCTCGTACGCGCGCAGGACGTCGAGGATCCGCCCGGCGGTGTGGATGGCGTTGGACCCCATCCAGGCGCGCGCGCTGTGCGCCCTCTCCCCCTTCGCCGTCACCTCGATGCGCATGGTCCCCTGGCAGCCGCCCTCGATGTGCGCGCCCGTCGGCTCCATCAGGACGGCGAAGTCGCCCGCGAGCAGCTCCGGACGGGTCGCGGCGAGCCGCCGCAGCCCGTTGCGCTCCGCCTCGATCTCCTCGCACTCGTAGAACACGAAGGTGATGTCGCGGGTGGGCTCGGTCACGGTCGCGGCCAGGCGCAGGGCGACCGCGACGCCGCTCTTCATGTCGGTCGTCCCGCAGCCGTAGAGCCGGTCGCCCTCCATGCGGGACGGCAGGTTGCCGTTCAGCGGGACGGTGTCGAGGTGCCCGGCCAGGACGACCCGCTCGGCGCGCCCGAGGTCGGTGCGGGCGATCACGTTGTTCCCGTCGCGCTCCACCGCGAGGTGCGGAAGCGCGCGCAGCGCCTCCTCGACGGCGTCCGCGAGGGGCCCTTCCGCACCGCTCACCGACTCGATGTCGACGATCGCCGCCGTCAGGTCCGCCACGTCCGAGAACAGATCAAGCCGCATGGACAGCAAGCGTACGCGGCTTATGATCGCGGGCGTGGAGATGCCTGTGCTCGAGTGCGCCGTCCACTGGGCGGCCCCGGCGGACGAACCGCATATGCGCGACCTTCTGGACGCGGGTGAGCGCGACCGCTACGCGCGGTTCATGCGCGCCGAGGACAAGGCCCGGTTCGTCACCGGACGGTTCCTGGCCCGCACCGTCCTGTCGGAGGCGACCGGCCTCGCCCCGAGCGGCATCCGGTTCACCACCGACTGCCCGCACTGCGGCGGCGCGCACGGCAAGCCCCGCCTTCCCGGCTCCGGCCTGGACTTCTCGCTGTCGCATTCGGGGGACCGCGTCGTCCTCGTCCTGTCCGACGGCCCGGAGGTCGGCGTGGACGTCGAGCGGGAGAGCGACCGGGACGTCGACCGCCTCGGCACGATGGTCCTCAGCGCCCCGGAACGGGACGTCCTCCAGAACCTGCCGCCGGACCAGCGCAAACGCGCCTTCCACTCGTACTGGTGCCGCAAGGAGGCGCTGCTCAAGGCCACCGGCCACGGCCTGGCCGCCTCGATGACGGCCATCCACGTCTCCGGTCCGGACGAGCCCGCCGCGGTGCTGTCCTGGGACGACGACAAGGCCGTCTCCCCCGTCCGCCTCGCCGACCTCACCCCGGGCCCCGGCTACGCCGCGTCCGTCGCCGTCCTCACCGACCGCCCCCTCAAGATCACCGAAACGCCGATCGGCTAGCGACGCTGGTCAGACCCCGTCCAGCAGCTCCAGCAGCAACCGCCGCGTCGTCCTCGGGTGGAGGGCCTTGATGCTGAGTTCGTTCATCACGCGCACGTACGTGTCGACGTCGGTCGGCTTGTCCAGGTAAAGCGCGCTGGTCAGCTGCTCCAGGTAGACGATGTCGGACAGGTCCGGCTCGGCGAACCGCAAGATGGTGAACGGGCCACCGGCCGCCGCGTGCCCGCCGGCCCCGAACGGCACGATCTGCAGCGTGACGTTCGGAAGCTCCGACATCGCGATGAGGTGCTCGACCTGGCGGCGCATGACGTCGTAGCCGCCGACCGGGCGGCGCACCACCGCCTCGTCCAGCACCGCCCACAGCGTCGGTGCACCCGGGGAGGCGAACCTCCGCTGCCGCGTCGTGCGGAGCCACACGCGCCGCTCGACCTCCTCATCGGAGGCGTCGGAGTAGCCGAGCCGCACCACCGCTTCCGCGTACTCCTCGGTCTGCAACAGGCCCGGCACGAACTGCACCTCATAGGTCCGCAGCAGCGACGCGGCCTCCTCCAGCCCCAGGTAGACCTCGAACCAGCTCGGCAGCACATCGCCGTACCGGTGCCACCAGGCCGGCGCGTTGGCCTTCTTGACCAGCTCCAGCAACGACGCCCGCTCCGCCGGATCGCTCACCCCGTACAGCGTGAGCAGGTCCGAGACGTCGCGCTCCTTGAACCCGACGCGTCCCAGCTCCATCCGGCTGATCTTGGAGTGCGAACCGCGGATCTCGTAGCCCGCCCGCTCGGTGGAGATGCCGCGTTCCTCCCGCAGCCGCCGCAGCTGGGCGCCGAGCAGGATGCGCAGGACCGTGGGACCGCCGCGCCACGAGTAGTCGATCGGTCCACCGGCCTGGTCGCCGTCGGCGGGCCCGCCTTCTGCCGGCGGAGCCTGCTCCACCGGCAGAAGGCGGTCGCAGGCGGTCTCCCACGCCCGGAGGTCCGAGGGGGTCCCGCCGCACAACTCCACGATCCGCAGGACGTCCTGGAGCCCGGGAGGCCGGGAGCCCTGCAGGAAGTCGGCCACGGTCGTCCGCGCCAGAACCGGGGCCGTGCCATGGCCCGGCTCGTCGCGGGACCGCTCGACGAGCATGCGCAGGCTCAGCCCCGCCCTGGCGCGCAGCCCGTCGAGCATCCCCATCAGTTCGGGCAGCGTGCCGGCGCGGGCGGGGTCCACCGCGGCGTCCGCGGAAGCGTGGTTCGGCTCCGCCGACGGCTGCGGCGGCGACCGCTCCCCGCCCTTGCCGTGCCGCGAGTCGCGCGAAGGGCCGATGGCTTCGGCGGTCTCGCGCCACAGCCGCTCCCAGACGGCCAGGTCTCCGCCGCACGCCCGCACGTAGGCGCGGGTGATCTCCCAGCTGGGCAAGCGGCGCCCGGACGCGGCCTCGGCCAGCGTGGTGTAGCCGTAGTACGACCGGGCGGCCATGGCGCGGTAGCTCGGCGTTCCCGCCTCGGCGCGCAGGCGGCGCAGCCTGACCGCGAACGCCGTGACCGGGTTATCGGTCGGATCGAGGGGATTCTCTCGTCTCGGCATGGACGCACCCTTGTGAGGGGCGCCGCCGGTGGCGTCTGCGGGTCAGAGCTCACCGGCGGCGCGAGCGGACAGGTGCGCGTGCCGCGAGCGGCTCCGCCGGCGGACGACCAGTTCGGTCAGCACCGAACCGGCATAGGCCGCGACGAAGACCGCCCCGTACGGATCGACCCCCTTGAGGACGAGGACGACGATCACTACGAGCAGCAGGATCCGGATGAGCGCGTGCCGCCGGTGCGCGCCCTGCAAGGCGCTCTGGTGCGGAGGGTTCACCGATGAACCTCTTTCGATTCACTCGTTCGATGGCTCGGGCGGGTCGTGGATCTCGACGGGCGGGCCGGGCCACGCGGTTGCCGCCGCGGAGGGTCCGTCCGGTTCCGTCTCAAGATTCATCGTGGCGGACGGCGCTGCGACTCGGAAGCATTCGGGGGATTTGCGTTGTTCGGAGTCTGGCGGGCCCCGGCGATTACCCGATCTCCCGCATCCGCGTCAAGCTCCGGTTGTTCGAAGATTCGCCCGAGCTAACGAGCAGATGTACTTGCACCGGGCGAACAAATATCGGGAACAACGAAACCGAACGACGGCGGCGCATATCCGCAGGTCAGACGGCATGGTGAGAGAGCCCGCCCGCGACCGGGCGGTTTCCGCGCCGGAGGGGCTTGCCGGACGGCGCCCGCACGGACTTACCTTGGGCATGTCGTCCATGACGCCGGGGACCGCTCGCGGATCCCGGCCGGACGGCCCGATCGATGCATCCGTCTGATGGCTCGGGCGGGGACGATTGGCACGGGGCCTCCTGTTGCCGCAGGAGGCCCCGACACGTATCAGCCGCGTCAGGTGTTGATGCCGTGGTCGCGCAGGATGTCGTTCAGCGAAGCCTTGTCGTGCCGCTGCCCCGGGTCGAGGCGCTTCAGGATCAGCACCGCCGGAAGACCGAACGTCCCGCCCTTGAACTCCTTGTAGCGGGTGCCGCCGACCGCGACGCACCAATCCGGGATGCGGCCCCGGCTGATCTCCTCGCCCGTCTCGACGTCGATGACCGGCATGGACGCCGACAGGTTCGTCCCGGAGCCGACCACGGCGCCCTTCCCGACCCGCGCGCCCTCCACGATCATCGAGCGGCTGCCGATCATCGCCTCGTCCTCCACCACGACGGGCTTGGCGTTCGGCGGCTCCAGCACGCCCCCGATCCCGACACCGCCCGAAAGGTGGACGTTCTTCCCGATCTGCGCGCACGACCCGACGGTCGCCCACGTGTCGACCATCGTCCCGGAGTCGACATATGCGCCGAAGTTGGTGAACGACGGCATCAGCACCACCCCCGGCGCCAGGTACGCGCCCCAGCGGGCGATCGCGCCCGGCACCACCCGCACCCCGTCGAACCGGGTCTTCAGCGGGATCCGGTCGTGGTACTGGAAGTCGCCGACCTGCGAACGCACCATCCCGAGGACCTTGAAGCTCAGCAGGATCGACCGCTTCGCGCGCTCGTCCACGACCACCTCGTCGGTGGCCGGATCGATCCACGCGACCCGCGCCTCCCCCGCGTCGAGCTGGTCGACGGCGGCGACGATCGCCGCGCGCGCGTCGGCGTCGTCCGGCCCGAGCTCGGCGCGCCGCTCCCACAGCTCGTCGATGACCTGGGGAATCGGGCTGGTGAACGTTTCCGTCATGGTCCTTGAGCTTACTGGTGGCCGGTTCCCGGTACCTTCTTCGCGTGGCTGTTTGGTCGAGGTTGAGGACGCGCCCCGAACAGGGTTCGGGCGGCGGCGGGCGCCGCCGCCGGCGCTGGCCGTTCGTCGTGGCGGCCCTCGTCCTCGTGCTGGGGGTGGGCGGCTACATCGCGTTCGACCGGATGCGCCCCTACCTGCACGGGTCGGGCTGCGAGGTCGCCGTGGGAACGTCCAAGATGCCGCTGGACCTCGACCAGGCCGCGAACGCCTCGACGATCTCGGCGGTCGCGTTCCGCAAGCAGCTCCCCGAACGCGCCGCCGTCATCGCCTACGCGACGGCGATCCAGGAGTCGCACATCCGCAACCTGCCGAGCGGCGACCGCGACTCCGTCGGCATGTTCCAGCAGCGCCCCTCGCAGGGCTGGGGCAGCCCCGCGAAGCTGCGCGACCCCGTCCAGTCCACGAGCAAGTTCTTCGACGCCCTGGTCAAGGTCAAGGACTACCTCGACCGCGACGTGCACGACGCCGCCCAGCGCGTCCAGCACAGCGCCGACGGCCGCGCCTACGCCCAGCACGAACCGGACGGCAAGCTCCTCGCCCAGGTCTTCACCGGCCGCCAGCCCGCCGGGGCCCGCTGCTGGTACCCGCCGGACAAGCAGACCAGGTCCCGCCGCCCCGACGCGATCCGCGAGATGCGCCGCGCCTTCGGCCCGCGCCTCCAGGTGGACGGCCCGGGCCCGCTCACCGCGGGCGCCCCGTCCCGTCCGGACTCCTGGAACGGCGTCAAGGTGACCAACGCCCGCGGCGGCTGGGCCGTCGCCGCCTGGGCCGTCACGCACGCCCAGGTCTACGGCCTCAAGGAGGTCCGCTACGCGGGCCGCCACTGGCAGTCCAAGGCCGGCCACGACGGCTGGACGACCGACAAGAACGCCCCCACCGACCACGTCATCATCCACTGACGAAGACGGCCGCCACAAAGCCAGACATCCGTTCAATTCTGACCACAATTGGACGGAACCGATCAGCCTCTTGACCCCTTTGCCTGATCAGCCCCACACGTCCCGCCGACCATAGTTATCCACAGGTGACATACCTGATGGACAGGCGG
>NZ_JBEZJL010000077.1:0-53004 GCF_040651755.1 Actinomadura sp. NPDC048394
ACCTCCGCCGGCCACCTCAAGGGCGTCAAGTACGAGGTCCTGTCCTGGGGCCACGGCGCCGGCACCAAGGGCACCCCCAAGCCCCTCGGCTGACCCGAACCCGTCAGCCCACCCAGGTGAACACCACCTAGACGCCCCCCAGTCCCCCCGAACACGGACCCCGCTCCCGTCCCCGGACGGGAGCGGGGTCCGTCGCGTCCGGCGACAATTGCCGCTGATCGGGGAAGAGCGTAACTTCTTGGCGGGATCCGGATGCCGAGCGAAGGCGGGGCGATGGCGGCGGGCGGTTCGGCAGGGGAGCGGGGGCGGCGGGCCCGCGAGCAGGCACTCGAACTGGCCCGGCGATCCCGCGAGGCGTACCGGCTGGCCGGACGCTGGGAGGCCGCCGCCGAGGCCGAGCGGGCGGTCGCCGCGACGCTCGTCGGGCTGACCGCGGTCGGCTGGCGGCTGCTCGTCGACCGCCGCTGGCCCGGGACACGGGCGGCGAACATCGACATGATCCTCGTCGGGCCCGCCGGGGTGTTCGTCATCGACGTCAAGCGCTGGCACGACCGCCCGGTCGTCGACGGCGGCCGGCTGGCGGCCGGCGGGGTGCCCCGCGACGAGGAGATCCGCAAGCTGCTGGCGATGACGCGGACCGCCGAGGAGGAGGTCGCGGCGCTGGGGCTGTCGCCGGTCGCGCTCGTCCCGGTGATGGCGTTCGCCGGGCACCGCATCGACACGCGCGTGGGCCGGGTCCGGCTGCTCGGCCATCCCGATCTCGTCCACGCGCTGATCGCCGAGCCGAGGCGGCTGACGCCCGCGCTGGTGGGGGTCGTCAGCGCGCACCTGGCGGAGGCGT
Organism: Actinomadura sp. NPDC048394; assembly: GCF_040651755.1. Taxonomy (NCBI): domain Bacteria; kingdom Bacillati; phylum Actinomycetota; class Actinomycetes; order Streptosporangiales; family Thermomonosporaceae; genus Actinomadura; species Actinomadura sp. NPDC048394. The sequence goes on from NZ_JBEZJL010000077.1 coordinate 842, forward strand.
TCCCCGCCTACGAGCCCGCCGAGCTCAAGGAGGGCGGCACCGGCGGCTCCGGCCCGGCGGCGGCGGACGACGGCGCCGCCCTGTTCGAGACCGAAGAGGTCGAGAGGGCCGCTCTGGAATCGCTCCTGCACGCGCCGATCGAGCGGTGGATGACGTTCCTGCACCCGGATCAGGTGGCCATCGCCCGCCGGGACTGGAACGGGCCCGCGCGCATCAGCGGCCCCGCGGGGACGGGCAAGACCGTCGTCGGGCTGCACCGGGCGGCCCATCTCGCCGGGCGCGGCCGGGACCGCGTCCTTTACGTCACCTTCGTCAACAACCTGCCGCGTGTGCAGCGGCGGCTGTTCGAGCGGATGGCCGGGGTGTTCGCCGACCGCGTCGAGTTCTCCAGCCTGCACGGCTGGGCGACGGGGTTCCTCGCCGACCGCGGCGTCGAGGTGCCGCTGAACGCGGCCCGCGCGGACGACGCGTTCTCGCGCGCCTGGATGACCATCGGCCGCGACAGCGCGCTCGCCGAGATCGACCCGATGCCCGGCTACTGGCGCGAGGAGATCGACCACGTCATCAAAGGACGCGGGCTGACCTCCCTGGAGGAGTACCGGACCGTGGCCCGGCACGGCCGCCGGACCGCGCTGCAGCCGGTGCATCGGGAGGCGGCCTGGCTCCTCTACGAGGAGTACGAGCTGCTGCGCGAGGAGCGTGGCGTCGGCGATTTCAACGACGTCCTTCTGGCGGCGCTCGCGGAGCTGAAGGAGCGGCCCGCCGATCCGCCGTACTCGGCCGTCATCGTGGACGAGGTGCAGGACCTCACGCTCGTCGGCGTGAAGCTGCTGCACGCCCTGGCGGGCGACGGCCCGAACGGGCTGCTGCTGATCGGCGACGGGCAGCAGGCGGTGTACCCGGGCGGGTTCCGGCTCGCCGACGCCGGTATCGCGATCAAGGGCCGGGGCGCCGTGCTGCGCACCAACTACCGGAACGCGGCGGCGATCCTCGAGGCGGCGATGGACCTGGTGTCCGGCGACCCGTTCGACGATCTGGACGGCCCGAGCCCGAACGGCCGCCGCGCCGTGGACCTCACGTACCACGAGGGACGGGTCGTCCGGGTGGACGCGGCGGACGAGGAGGAGCACGACCGGAGGCTGGTCGAGGCGATCCGGGCGCTGGCGGACGAGGAGCCGGACGGCTCCGGACCGTGGGCCGGCGCGGTGGTGCTGTGCCCGTCGCGCCGCGAGATCGGCCGCTACGACCGGCTCCTCTCCCGCGCGGGCATCCCGGTGCTCCGGCTCGAGAGCTACGACGGGCGGCCGGTCGATGCGGTCAAGCTCGGCACGTACCGGCGGGCCAAGGGGCTGGAGTTCAAGCACGTGTTCCTGCCGCACCACGACGCCGCTCTGGCCGATGCCGCCGACGCGGACGCCGCCGCCCGCGAACGCGCGGAGCTGGCCCGCCGGCAGCTGTTCGTCGCCATGACCCGCGCCCGCGACCTCCTCTGGCTCGGCTCGACCGCCGCCAACACCTCCCGCTGATTCGCGGCAATCCCTTGCGCAATGGTCAAGAGTCGTTGACCATTGGGACGTGCCCGCCGATGATCTTCCTCAGACCTTCCACGTCACCACGGACGAGCAGCTGCGCGCCGTCTCCAACCTCACGCGTCACCGGATCATGGCCGTGCTGCGCTTCGAGCCGGCGACGATCACGCAGATCGCCCAGCGGGTGGGCCTGGCGAAGGGGAGCTCCAGTTACCACGTGCGGCTGCTGGAGCGGGCCGGCCTGGTGAAGGTGGTGCGGACGCGGAAGGTGAGGGGGGTCACCGAGCGGTATTACGCGATGGCCGCGCGGTCGATCGAGCTGCCGGACCCGGGCCCGGGGCAGCCGGACGTGCTCATGCGCAACGCGGTGGCGGATCTGGAGGCCTCGCCCGCCGATGCCGAGAGGCACGTGCGGATGGCGCATCTGCGGCTCACCGACGAGCAGTTCACCGAGCTCGGGGCACGGCTCCAGGCCCTGGCGGACGAGTACCGGGCGCTGTCCGATCCCTCGCTCCCCGACACATCGCTGGTGTTCGCACTGTTCCGGCCGGCTCAGCGCCGGCAGGCCGAGGAGGACGCCGAGTGACACCGGACCCGGCGAACGACGTGATCAAGCCGCCGACCGGGTTCGGGCGGCTGTGGACCGCGCAGACGGTGTCCTCGCTCGGTGACGGGGTGACGCAGGCCGCGCTGCCGCTGATCGCGTTGAGCACGACGCGGGATCCGATGGCGCTCGCCGTCGTCACGGCCGCCGGGACGCTCCCGTGGCTGCTGTTCGGAGTGCTGGGCGGTGCGCTGGTCGACCGCTGGGACCGCCGCCGCACGATGTGGGTCACCGACACGGCGCGTGCGATGCTGCTCGCGAGCCTCGCGGCCGCGGCCGCCCTCGACGTGCTGAGCGTCCCGCTGCTGGCGGCCGTCGCCTTCCTGCTCGCCCTCGGCGGGCTCTTCTTCGACACCGCCGCCACGGCCTATCTGCCGGATCTCCTCGGCCGCGACCCCGCCCTCCTCGAACGTGCCAACTCCCGCCTGCGCGGCGCGCAGACCGCCGCGTCGGGCCTGGCCGGACCGCCCGCGGGCAGTGCGCTGCTCGCGCTCGGGCGGGCGGTCCCGCTGCTCGCCGACGCGGTGTCGTTCGCGCTCTCCGCGCTGCTCGTGCGGTCGCTGCCGGCAGTGCCGCGGCCCGCCGCGGGCGCTCGCGAGTCACTGCTCCGCCAGGCGCGGGCCGGGGCCTCCTACGTCCTGCGGGATCGGTTGCTGCTGGGGCTCGCGCTCCGTCCGGCGGTCGGGAACGTCGCCTTCCTCGCCGTGGAGACCGTCCTGGCCCTCTTCGCCCGCGAGCGTCTCGGCATCGCGCCCCTCGGCTTCGGGCTGCTCCTCGCGGCGGAGGCCGCCGGCGGCCTGCTCGGCGCGGGCGTCGCCTCCCTCCTCGGCCGGCTGCTCGGCACCGGCACCGCGCTGACCTGCACGGCCACGGTCGAGGGCCTGGCCATCCTGGGGCTCGCCGCCGCCCCGAACCCGTACGCGGCCGGGCTCGCGCTCGCCGTCTGCGGGGCGGGAATGGGCGCCACGATGGTGCTAGGCCCCTCCCTCAGGCAGGCGATCGTCCCGAATCACCTGATCGGACGGGTCGCCTCCACCTCCCGCATGCTCGCCATGTGCGCCGCCCCGTTCGGCGCCTTCCTCGGCGGCTGGCTGGCCACCGCCTACGACCTGCGTACCCCGCTCTACGCCGCCGCCGGCCTCCTCCTGGCCATGACCGCCGTCACGGCCACCATGACCGGCAACCGCCGGGTCGAGGCGGCACTGCGCGACGCAGCCTCGAACAGCGGACGAGACCGCGCGGAACCTGAGAACCCCGTCCGGGAGAGCGCACCCGAACCGCAGCGATCCACCGAAGTGCCGGCGTCCTGAACGCCGCGACGTGCCGACAGGGCGGGCATGAGAAAGGGCGTGCACCGATCTACGGTGTACGCCCCGTTCGTTGCGGGTGCGCCGTCAGGGACTTGAACCCCGAACCCGCGGATTAAGAGTCCGCTGCTCTGCCAATTGAGCTAACGGCGCTTGTCTTTAGGGCCTCCGGCCTCGGCCGGTGTCCCTGGCGACAGGAAGAACAGTAGCAGGACCCGCGGACCAGTGCGAATCGGTTACTCCCTGCCCGGCAGGACGCTCACGATGCCCCGCCAGAGCGCGATCGCGGTGGCGCGGGAGCTCACGCCGAGCTTGCCGTAGATGCGGTTGACGTGGTTCTTCACCGTCTTCTCGCTGAGGAACAGCTGCCGGGCGATCTCGCCGTTGGAGCGTCCGGTGGCGATCAGGTCCATCACCTCGGCCTCGCGCGCGGACAGGCCCAGCGAGACGCGGTTGGCGTCGCGGACGCTGCGGATGAGGTCGTGGACGGTGAACGCGCCGGGCACGAGGTGGCCGCAGGCGCCGCCGCGGATCGCGGTCTCGACGGCGGGGCCGTCGTCGGCGGAGGCCAGCACGAACACCCGGGACGAGCGGCTGAGCGGGGTGGCGTGCTGCGCGGCGCCGGCGTCCAGCAGCACGATGTCGGGCCGCAGCCGCTCCGCCAGCGGCACCGCGGCCGCCGCGTCGTGGGTCTCGGCCACGACCTGCAGTTCGCTGCTGCCGTCGAGCAGGGAGATCACATCGGCCCGCACGTGGGCGTCGCCGTCCACCACCAGTACGCGCAGTGGGGCGGTCTCATCGACACTCATCCGTCGCCCTTGGGGTGTCGTTGGCGTTTATAAGGTCGGAGCATAACCGTCCGATCATCCTGAGCCAACGAACGAGCAGGCGCGCCGCCGCGCCGAGGCCCCGGAAAAGGAAGAAGCCCCGGCCGTCACGACGGCCAGGGCTTCTCTCGCCTGGGGTGAGTGAGGGGACTTGAACCCCCGACATCTTGGACCACAACCAAGTGCTCTGCCAGCTGAGCTACACCCACCGTGGCCGGAATCGCTTCCGGCTCCCAGTAGTGTAGCGGCTTCCAGGGAGTGGGTCAGCCGCGCGGGCGTCAGCCGGCCGAGATGTCCGCGGCGAGGGCGCGGGCCGTCTCGGAGTCGGGGCCGGGCTGCGGGACGAACACGGCGGCGCGGTAGTAGCGCAGCTCCTGGATGCTCTCGGTGATGTCGGCGAGGGCGCGGTGCCCGCCCTTCTTCTCCGGGCTGGCGAAGTAGACGCGCGGGTACCAGCGGCGGGCCAGCTCCTTGATGGAGGAGACGTCGACCATGCGGTAGTGCAGGTGGGAGTCCAGGGCGGGCATGTCGCGGGCCAGGAAGGAGCGGTCGGTGGCGATCGAGTTGCCGCACAGCGGGGCCTTCTTGGCGTCCTTGACGTGCGTCCGGACGTAGTTCAGGACGATCTCCTCGGCCTCGGGCAGCGTGATGCCGCCCGGGAGCTCCTCCAGCAGGCCGGACGTGGTGTGCATGTCCCGGACGACCTTGGTCATCTGCGCGACCGACTCGGGCGGCGGCTTGATGATCACGTCGACGCCCTCGTCCAGGATGTTCAGCTCGCTGTCGGTGACCAGGGCGGCTATCTCGATGAGCGCGTCGGCGCGCAGGTCGAGTCCCGTCATTTCGCAGTCGATCCACACGAGCCGCTCGTTCATGGGGTTCACCCTACGACCATGGGCGACTGCGCGGGGCACCGAGTTACCGGGCGGCTATGTGCGCGGGGACCGGAATGCCCGGGGTGAGGGCCGGGTCGGGCACGGGGGCGCCGAACGCCTGCCGGACGGGCAGGACACCGGCCCAGACCGGCAGGGCGTAGTCCTCGTCCTCGTCGCCGGGCGGGCCCTGGCGGACCTTGACGGACGCCTCGTCGAGCGGGAGGGCGAGGACGGCGACCCCGGCGAGCTCCTTGCGGGTGGGCCGCCGGGCGGCGTCCCACTGGCCGGGGGCGAGCTGCTCGGTGATGACGCGGAGCGCGGCGCGCTTGTCGTCGTCGCCGGTGACGGGGGACGGGACGCCGTAGACCATCGCGCTGCGGTAGTTGATCGAGTGGTGGAACAGGGAGCGGGCCAGGACGAGGCCGTCGAGGTGGGTGACGGTGACGCAGACCTCCTGGGACGGCGCCGTCATCATGCTGGACGCGCCGGTGGAGCCGTGCACGTAGAGGGTGTCGTCCAGGCGCCCGTAGCAGGTGGGGATCACGCGGGGCGTGCCGTTCACCACGATGCCGAGGTGGCAGATCAGGCCGGCGTCGAGGATGTCGTACAGGGCGGCGCGGTCGGGCGTGGAGCGTTCCGGGTAGCGGCCGAGGCTGGTGCGGGGCGTTGCGGAGAGCGGCTTCATGTCCGTCTACGCTAGGACGCGAGTGGCCTGGTCAGTAGGGCCACTTGGAACGGAAAGCCGGAGACCACTTTGTCGATCGATCTGCCGCTCACCATCGACCGCGCCGCCGCCGAGCCGATGAACGCCCAGCTCGTCGGGCAGCTGCGGGCCGCGATGCGGGAGGGGCGGCTGGCGGCGGGGGAGCGGCTGCCCGCGAGCCGGGCGCTGGCCGCGCTGCTGGGCGTCAGCCGGACGGTGGTGACGGAGGCGTACGAGCAGCTGTACGCGGAGGGCTGGCTGGAGGGCCGGCACGGGTCCGGGACGTACGTGACGGACGGCGTCGCGGCCGATCCCGCGCCGGGCCGCGAGCCGCCGCTCAGCCTGGCCGGGAGCACCCGCAGGCCGGCCGGGCCCGGTGAGGTCGACCTGCGGCCCGGGATGGCGTGGGTCGGCGCGCTGGACACCCCGGCGTGGCGGCGGGCGTGGCGGCTCGCGGCGGGCATGCCGCCGCAGCAGGGGCAGGAGCCGCACGGGGTGCCTGAGCTGCGGGTGGCGCTGGCCGAGTACATCCGGCGCAGCCGGGGGGTGGTCTGCCCGGTCGACGGCCTGCTGGTCACGCGCGGCGCGACGAACGGCCTGGACCTGCTGGCCGCGACGGTGCTGCGTCCGGGCGATCGGGTCGGCGTGGAGGAGCCCGGGTACCGGCGCGCGCGCTCGGTGCTGGCGGGGCGCGGCGCCGAGATCGTGTCGTGCCCGGTGGACGAGCACGGCCTGATCGTCGACGGCCTGCCGGACGACCTGCGCGTGGTGTACACGACGCCGTCCCACCAGTACCCGATGGGCGGGGTGCTGCCGGTGCCGCGGCGGCAGGCGCTGCTGGCGTGGGCGCGGCGGACCGGCGCGCTGATCGCCGAGGACGACTACGACGGCGAGTTCCGCTACGACGTCGCGCCGCTGCCCGCCCTGTACGGCCTCGATCCGGACGTCGTCGTGTACCTGGGCACGACGGCGAAGATCCTGACCGCGGACATGGGCGTCGGCTGGCTGGTGGGCCGTCCCGACCTCGTGGCGGCGATCGCGCTGCGGCGCGAGGAGCTGAACGACCGGACGGCGGCCGTCCCGCAGCACGCGCTCCGCCTGTTCCTCGAACGCGGCGACCTGGACCGGCACGTCCGGCGGATGCGCGGGGAGTACGCGCGGCGCCGCGAGGTGGTCGTGCGGGCGCTGGACGGGCTGCGGCTGCGCGGCGACACCGCCGGGCTGCACCTGGTCGTCGACCTGCCGCACGCGGTCGCGGAGCGGGTCGCGCGGGACGCGGCGGACCGCGGCGTCCTGCTGGATCAGCTGGAGCGCCACCACGCGGGCTCCCGGTCGTTCGGCGGGCTCGTCGTCGGCTACGGCTCGGCGGGCAGCCCGGCGGAGCTGCGGGCCGGGTGCGCGATCGTCCGCGAGCTGGCGGTCGCGGCCCTCTCCGCGGAGCGGCCCGCGGCGGAGTCCGGGCAGGCGGAGTCCGGGCAGGCGGAGTCCGGGCAGGACGGGGCCGGCGCCCCGCTCTGAGCCGGGCGCCGGGTCCGCTGGAGACCGTGGCGGGAGCTAGTTCGACAGCGCCGGCGAACCGACCGGGACCGGGTCGCCCTGCGGGGGCGGATGGTCCGGGTTCGACTGGTGGCCGGGCAGCGGCGCCGTCCTGGCCGCCGGGCGCGCGGCCGGGTCGGCCGGCTCTCCCCGGACGGGGTCGTGGGCCCGCGGGCGCGCCAGCAGCAGCGACGCGGCGGGCGGCTCGCCGATCGGCGACCGGGGCGCCGGGATCGGCGCGACCGGGGTGTCCGGGCCGGTGATGCGGCGGATGTCGATGCCGCCCGGGTCGGGACGTTCGGCGAGCGGCACCTGCGAGCCGCCGAAGTGGCCGCCGCGCGCCCAGTCCCGGCGGGACCGCAGCGCGTGGTACGACTGCGGCGACGGCAGCGGCGGCCCGGCGGGCCAGCGGCGGGCGACGCCCCAGGTCTCCAGCCACGCGACGATCGCCTCGACGCCGATCAGCAGCGAGCCGGTGAACGGCACCCGGGACTGGGCGACCACCAGGATCTGCACGCAGGCGCGGCCCTCGCGGCCGGCCGGCAGGCCGAGCGCGAGGGCCGCCCGGGTGACGGGCACGAGCTGGACGACGTCCCCGGAGCCGGGGTGCCAGACCAGGTGCGGCGGCCGTTCCTCCTTGAGCAGGTCGGCGGCCGCCGAGCGCGCCGACACGCTGCGGGGGTCGCACTCGCCGGACAGCCATACGGCTCGGGGCGCACCTCCCCGTAGCGCTCCACCGTCCTGTCGTGCCGGCATGCGGCCGGCTCCCGGCAGCCATGCGTCTGCCACGGTTGCGTCCCCCCAATCGGGCGGTCTAGCCCCGAATGGTCTAGTCCTCTTCTCTTAGCCCAGCAGGACCCATAAGTCCAGCTTGCCGCCACGGGCTGGGAACAACGGCCGGCGCGTGCGACCGCGGCGAAGCCCACTCTTCGCGGCAGTCGATGCAGAGGCGTACCCAAGCCGTCTTCCGAATCCACCCGGGTAAACCCGTTTTCTCTGCAAGTTTCAGCCGCTCGGAGGTTTAACGGCATTTCGGACATCATCGTCGCAGGTCACCACCGTGATGGGGGTCCGGTTTACCGCCTCCGGACGGTGTCCGGATGTGGCCGAAGGGTTACCGAGCGCACAATCCGGCCCCCTCCGGCCGCCCCGCGGCCCGCACGCCGGGGGTCGGCTGCACGGCCGGTACCGAGCCGCGTTCTAATGGTGGGTCATGACCGTTGACGCTGACCTTCCGGCCGGGGTGCCCGGCATCGACGTCCCCCGCCTCGCGGACTGGCTGGCCCGCGAGCTGCCCGGCGCCGGCCGCATCGGCGCGGTCGACCTGATCGCGGGCGGCCGCTCCAACCTGACCTACGGGATCACCCTCGCCGGCGGCTGCCGGATCGTGCTGCGCCGGCCGCCGCTCGGGCACGTCCTGCCGACCGCGCACGACATGGGCCGCGAGTACCGGGTGCTGACCGCGCTCGGTGACGCCACCGCCGTGCCCGTCCCGCGCACCCTCGCCTTCTGCGACGACGAGGACGTCATCGGCGCCCGCTTCTACCTCATGGACTTCGTCGACGGCCGCGTCCTGCGCACCCGCGAGGACGCCGACGACCTCACCCCCGCGCAGGCGCGCGGCCTCAGCGAGGCGCTCGCCGGCGCGCTCGCCGCGATCCACACCGTGGACGTGAAGGCCGCCGGCCTGGAGGACTTCGGCCGCCCCACCGGCTACATGGCCCGGCAGCTCAAGCGCTGGGGCAAGCAGTGGGACAGCTCGCAGGAGGCGATCAAGGCCACCGGCAACACCCACGACCTGCCCGAATACGACCGGCTCGTGGCGCGGCTCGCCGAGCGGCTCCCCGCCGACGCCCCCGCCCGGCTCGTCCACGGCGACTTCCGCCTCGACAACGCGCTCGCCCGGCTGGAGCCGCGTCCCGAGATCGCCGCCGTCGTGGACTGGGAGATGTCGACGCTCGGCGACCCGCTGTCCGACCTCGGCCTCACCCTCGTCTACTGGGCCGAGGCCGGCGACGCCGAGCAGCTCCCCGTCGGCGCCACGATCACCTCGGCGCCCGGCTTCTTCACCCGCCGCGAGTTCACCGAGCGGTACGCCGAGCTGACCGGCTTCGACCTCGCCGACCTCGACTTCTACGTCGCGTTCGCGTGCTTCAAGCTCGCCGTCATCCTGGAGGGCATCCACGCCCGCTTCCTGCAGAACGCGACCGTCGGCGAGGGCTTCGACCAGATCGGCGCGGCCGTCCCGCTTCTGCTCGGCCGCGCCCACGCCATCCTCGACGCCGGCTCACCCTGGTAGACGCCTCCGGGGCGGGACGCGTCGCCCCGCCCCGGCGGGTCAGCAGTACCCGACGGACGCGGACCCGCCCGGGGCGAACGAGACCGAGCCGCTCTTCGACCCCCAGCACAGCCCGTTCGTCCGCGACACGGTCACCCCGGCGCTCTGGCCGGCCGCCAGGTGGCCCGACCCGTGCGCGCTCAGCGCGCCGGACGTGCCCGTGACGCGCCAGTCCACCGCGCCGCCGACGGCCCGGACGGTGACGGTGCAGGAGTCGTCCAGGTGCATGTTGCACCCGCTGACCGCGAGGTGGCCCGCGCGCGGCGGCGGGGGCGCCTGCGTGGCGGGCTGGGACGGCGGCTTGGTCGTCGGCGACTTCGACGGGGACTTCGACGGCGACGGCGAGTCCGACGGGGACTTCGACGGCGACGGCGACGTGGACGACACCGTCGGGCTCGGGTCGGTCGGCATCGGCTCGGTCGGGACGCTCGGGTCGCCCGACTCGCCGCCCGGGCCGGACGACGACGACGACGGGGAGCCCGCCGCGTCCGGCTCCGACTCGCCGCCGAACGCCGTCATCGCCCCGGCGAGCACCACGACGGCGGCCACGGCCGCCGCGGCGGCCCCGATGATGGGGCCGCGCCGCCGCCCGCCGGTGCCGCGGTCCTTCGCCCGCGCCGGCGTCGGCTCGTAGGGCAGCGGCCAGCCGTACTCGTCGAACGGTTCCGTCCACGCCGCGATGGCGCGCCGGTTCCCGGCCCGGTCCTCGGCCGTCGCCGCCGTCAGCACGTCCAGCCGCAGGTCGGCGGGGATCGCCGCGATCGGCAGCACCGACAGCAGCCGGTCCGCGGGCAGCGGCGGGGTGTCCAGCTCCGCGCACACCGGGCAGCTCGCCACGTGCCGGACCAGCGACGCCGCCGTCTGCGGCGCCAGCGGCCACGACTCCGTCAGCGCCGAGACGCTCGGGCAGTCCTTCCAGTGGTTCTGCGCGATCAGCGCCGCCCGGATCGCGGCGTCCAGGCCGCTCCGGGACCGCTCCACCAGCTCGAGGGTCTCCTCCAGCGGCATGCCGAACACGCCCGACAGGTCCACCTCGTCCAGCTCGTGCCGGATGGACAGGTCGATCGCCTCGCGCTGCCGGCCGCTGAGCGCGGCGAGCGCGCTGTGCGCCAGCAGCCGCCGCTCCTCCCGGCGGGCCAGCTGCTCGGCGGACAGGTCGTCCTCCGCCTCCGGTGCCTCCTGCCCGATGTGCCGGTTCGGGCTGTCGCGGCGCCGCATGCACTCCTTGCGGGCGATCGCGTACAGCCAGCCGCGCAGCCGGTCCGGCTCGCCGAGCCGCCCGACGTGCTCGCGGGCCGCGATGACGCAGTTGCGCAGGGCCCCGGCCGCCTCGACGCGGTCGCGCAGCAGGCCGTGGCAGTAGTCGTAGAGGAAAGGAGCGTAGGCGTCGTACACCTCGGTCAGCGCGATGACGTCCCCGGCCCGCAGCGACTCCGCCAGCCTCAGGTCGTCGTTGCGCGCGGACCCCGGCTCACCGGCCACGGAACCCTCCAAGCGAATCGGTGTCGTCGAACGTGCCCCCGGTGAGCGGCCGGCGCCGTGACGCCTCCAGGCGCGCTCTGGTTGCCCGATCTTGCCACCAACTTGCTGGAATTTCTCCCGTTGGTCCGAATTTTGTGACCATGACGGTACGCGGCGTGGCCGTATCGCCCTGTCGAACAGCGGCTACGCGAACGAATGTGATGTGGGTCTCACTGCCCGCTCGGGCTGCCCTGGCCGTCCGGCGGAGGACAGGTCAGGGTGACCGATCCGGTGCCGGACGGTGAGAAGTACACCGTGCCGGTTCCTCCAGGCGGGGTGCAGGTGCCGGTGACATGAGCCTTTCCGGTCGCCCCGCTGGCGAGGGTGCCACCGCCGCTCGCACTGACGCCCGAGGCGCCCGTGACGGACCAAGTGACCGGCCCGCCCACGGCCGTCACCGAAATGTCGCAGCTGCCTTCGCCCGCACCGCTGATCGTGCACGAGCCGACCGACAGGGTGCCCTTGGTGGGCTTGCTGTGGGTGGGGGCGGGCTTGGCGGTGTGGGACGCCCGGCTGCGGGTGCGCGTCGGCGTGGGCGTCGCCGAGGTGAGCGTCGGGGTCGGCGTCGGGGACGTGCTGGTCGCCGACGGCGTCGGCGTCTCCGAGGGCTCCAGCGACGTCGTCGACTCCGACGGGTCCGGCACCGACGACGACCCGGACGGCGTCGACTGCGCGCTCGTGTTCCCCGACGACCCGCCCGGCATCAGGAAGAACGCCCCCGCGACGATCAGCACGACCGCCGCCGCGGCGGCGAGCGCCGGCCACAGCGCGCGCGGCGCGCCGCGCCGGCGCGGCTCCGCGTGCCCCTGCCCGGGATGCTCGGGCCAGCCCCACGCGTCGAACGGCCCGGCGCGGTGCGCGATGGCCGCGAGGTCGGCGGCCAGCGCCGCGTCCGTCGCGGTCGCCATGACGTGCCCGCGCAGGTCCGTCGGCGTCAGCGCGACCGGCAGGACGTTCAGCAGCCGCGCCGCCGACACGTTCCGCTCGCGCCGCGCGGAGCAGACCGGGCACTCCTGGATGTGGTGGACGAGCCGGCGGACGGCGGGCGGCGGCAGCGGCCACTCCCCGTCCGGGGCGAGGCCGGCGACCGCCGGGCAGTCGTCGCGCCCGGAGTGCGCGATGTGCGCGGCGGCGAGCGCGTCGTCGAGCCGGGCCAGGGCGGTGCCGGTCAGGTCGGTGGCCTCCTGCGCGTCCAGGCCGAGGACGGCGCCGATGTCCGCCGCGTCCAGGCCGTGCCGCAGCATGAGGTCGAGCGCCTCCCGCTCGCGGCCCCGCAGCCCCGACAGCGCGCCGTGCACCAGCCGCCGCGCCTCCAGCCGCCGGGTGAGCTCCTCGCCGTCCAGGAAGCCGTCCCCGACCTCGGGGGCCTCGTGGCGCTCGGTCGGACGGTCCGGGTCGCGCAGCCGCCGCATGCACTCGTTGCGGGCCAGCGCGTACAGCCAGCCGCGGAACCGCTCCGGCTCCCGCAGCACCGAGACGTGCGCGTAGGCGGCGACGAGCGCGTCGTGCAGGGCGCCCGCCGCGGGCTCCTGGTCGCGCAGCAGCGCGTGGCAGTAGTCGTACAGGCGGGCCGCGTAGCGATCCATCACCTGGATGAGGGCGCCGGGATCGCCGGCCGCCAGCTCCCGCGCGAGACGTTCGTCGTCCGCGCGGTCGAGGGTGGGCCAACTGGACACAGGGTCCTCCCGCGGGATCAGGGTGCTGCCTCTGGGGCGATCCTCGTCCGCAGCGTCAGGGACGGGCTCAGGAAGTCAGGGGGAGCGGTTCCGCTCTCCCGGCCCGCGCTCCGGGCGGTTCCCCGTCGCGGGCCGGGGAGGAGAGAAGGTCGGAGGCCCGACGGCCCCGCTCCCCGTCGGGCCTCCACAAGAATGACGATCGACTCCCGCGCCCGGTTGACGCCGATTCCAAGAAAATCCCCGGAACTACCGGGCGCGGTCGGAGCGCTACGAGGTGATGCGCCGCGACAGCATCTTCAGGAAGATCTTGGAGATCTCCTGCGGGGTCATGGCGACCTGGACGTTGCCGTTGGTCACCGCGGCGATCTTCTCCAGCTCGTTCTTGTCGACGCCCTTGCCGAAGCCGATCATGTTGACCTGGATCGGCTTGTTCGGGTCCTTCAGCTGCTTCAGCTCGTTGAGGGTCGCGTTGAGCGTCGGCCCGTCCGGGTCGTCGTTCTGGCCGTCGGTGAGCAGCAGGATCGAGTTGCCGAACTCCGGCTTGTAGGTCTTGTTCATCAGCTTGTAGGCGTCGAGCATCGTCCGGTACAGGCCGGTGTCGCCGTTCGCCTTCGGCTTCATCTGGTTCAGCCACGACAGCACCAGCCCGCGCCGCGTCGTGGACCCGATGCGGTCGCCGAGCGCGCCGATCGGCACCGTCTGCTTGTACGGCGTCTTGCCGTTCATGTTCGTGGAGAACAGCCACTGGCCGAGCTCGGTGTCGTTCGACATCATCGCCAGGCCGCCCTGCGACACCTGCGCGATCGCCTGCAGCCGGTTGGTGTGCGGCGCGACCTGCTCGGCCATCGAGCCGGACACGTCGATCAGGGTGAGCATGCGCAGCCCGAGCGTCAGCTTCGACCACGCCTGCATGACCTGCGCGACGTCGCCGCTCTTCGGCGTCGGGAGCTGCCGCGGGCGCGCCGGGCTGACCCCGGCCGCCGCGGTGAAGCCCGCCGGCGCCTTGCCGTCGGACGTGCGGAAACCGAGCTCCCGCAGGTCGTTGCGGGTCGCGTCGGTCGTCATCGCCTTCTCGAGCAGCCGCGCGGCCTTCTGCTCATCGCCGTTCTGCGTCGTGACGGTGAACGGGTAGTCCATCGACAGCGTGCCCTCGGTCGGGTACAGCGCCACCGCGGGCTGGGCCGGCTTGGTCTGGTTGTAGCTCCACAGCGCCTGCTCCGACGACAGGGAGATCGGCTGCTTGCCGGTCCGGTCCTTGTTGAAGTGGGCGAACTCCTCCGTCGTGGACGGGACGAGGTTCTCCCGGACGGTCCGGACGATGCCGGTGAAGATCGAGTCCCGGTTGGGGTCGTTCGCCAGCAGCATGCTGGTGATCATCAGCGAGCCCATGCCGGCGGCGTTCTTGGTCGGGTCGGGGACCACCATCCGCACCGAGCCCGCCGGGATCATCTGGTTCTTGGTGACCGCGCCGCCCGCGACGCCGCCCGCCGCCTTCAGCAGGTTGTCCCACGACGGGCTGGCCGTGACGCCCTGCTTCTTCAGCTGGACGGCCAGCGTCTTCGGCAGGCCCACCACGATCGGGCTGCTCGCGAGCGAGGTCTTCGCGGACTCCAGGCTCTTGTCGCCGCCCTCGCCGCGGGCGAGCGCCGTCCACAGCGAGGAGTCGGGGATCCACACGTCCGGGCGCTGGTTCGCCGAGTTCGCGACGCCCTGCCCGGACAGCAGCGTCGCCACCGACGCCGGGTCGACCTTCTTCACGTCGGCCCGCACGCACTTGCCGCCGACCTTGTGCTTGGCGTCGTTGAACCGGCCCGCCGCCTTCACGATCGCCGGCTGGATGTCGGGTGCCGCCGCGACCGACAGGCTCATCGCGTCGTCGCCGGAGCAGCCGCCGCCGCTCTCGGCGAACGCGTACACGCCGACGCCGAGCAGCAGCGCGAGGCCCACGGCCCCGGCCATCGGCCCGATCAGCGCGGCCTTGCTCCGCTTCCGCTTGCGCTTGCCGTACTCGTAGCCGCCGGTCCCGCCGCCGTAGCCGCCGGAACCTCCGCCGCCGCCCGGCCCGCCGCCGTACCCGCCGGACCCGCCCGAGCCGGCGGACCCGCCGCCGAAGAACCCGGCGGGCGTCTCGTCCGAGCTGCGGATCGCGTCGTACTCGCTGTAGCCCGTCCCGGCGAGCGGGGACGAGGACCGGCCGGGCGGCGGCTCCTGCGGCGTGGGCGCCGCCATCGGCTCCTGCCGCTCGGCGCCGTACCCGCCGGACCGTCCCAGCCCGTACCCGCCGGCGTCCGACGCGCCGGTGAACCCGCCGGCGCCGTACACCGGCTCCTCGGCCGAGCGCCGCGGCGTGAACCATTCGGGCGTCTCGCCCGGCCCGGACGCCTGCGGAGACCCGGCGGGCGGGCCCGGGGGCGCGCCCGGCGGCGGCCCGGCCTGCGGCTCCTGCGTCAGGGGGCGGCTCTGCGAGTCCCTGGTGCCGAACCAGTCGGAGGACCCGTCGTTAGCGGGTCCGAACACGGGCGTGGACGGGTCGTGACCGCCCCCGTCCCCCTCAGGGAAGTCATTGCGATGACGTCCGCTCATGGCTGCCCTCGATTCACCAGAAACCCGCCGATGTTCCACGGCACTGTAGTAGTACGAACTAGAGGTTACAAAGAACTCAAAATCGATGATGACGCAGGTCATCAGCGTATGTCCCGACGATCCTGGCATGCGTCCCGCGCCGTCACGCCCCGCGTTCGGGGCGCCACGGGGCGGCGCCGCGTCCGCGATCATGGGTGGACCGGGCCCGCCGGGCGCCGGGACCGTGCGTGATCCTCCCGCAAACCGGAACCGCCGCGCGCGGCCGGAACCGGCCGCCGCACCCCCTTGCCCCGGCCCGGGCACCCCGCCCGCTCCGCCACAATCTAGGCATGGCCAGCCTCGTCACCGTCACCTCACCCGCCGACCCCCGGCTGGCCGACTACACCCGCCTCCGCGACGTCAACCTGCGCAAAAGCCTCGAAGCCGAGCATGGCCTCTTCCTCGCCGAGGGGGAGAAGGTCATCCGCCGCGCGGTCGCCGCCGGGCATCCCGTCCGCTCCCTGCTGATGGCGGACCGCTGGACCGGCCCCCTCGCGGACGTCCTTGACAGCGTCGACGCCCCCGTCTATGTGGCCGACGACGCCACCCTCGAAGGCGTCACCGGCTTCCCCGTCCACCGCGGCGCCCTCGCGTCCCTCGAACGCCTCCCGCTCCCGCCCGTCGACGCCGTGGTGAAGGACGCCCGCCGCATCCTCGTCCTGGAGGACGTCGTCGACCACACCAACGTCGGCGCGATCTTCCGGTGCGCCGCCGCCCTCGGCGTCGACGCCGCCGTCCTCGCCCCCCGCTGCGCCGACCCCCTCTACCGCCGCGCGGTGAAGGTCTCGATGGGCGCCGTGTTCGCCCTCCCGTACGCCCGCATGACCGACTGGCGCAACGGCCTCGCCGACCTGCGCGGCGCCGGCTTCCAGATCCTCGCCCTCACCCCGTCCGCCGGTGCCGTCCCGCTGGACTCCGTCCCGCCCGCCGACCGCCGTGCCCTGCTCCTCGGCTCCGAGGGCGACGGCCTCTCGTCCCGCTGGCTCGACGAGGCCGACGAGCGCGTCCGCATCCCCATGAACGAGACGGCCCTGTCCCGCGGCGTCGACTCCCTCAACGTCACGGCCGCCGCCGCAATAGCCTGCTACACCCTCCTCCGCCCCTGACCCCGCCGCACAGGAAGACGGGACCGCCCATGGGGAAAAGGACACCGCGGGATCGTCGCGCCGCCAGGCGCAGGCGCCTCGCCCGCCACCTCGAAAGCCCCCCGAGGTGGACGGCCGCGATCCTGCTGGTCCCAGGGTTCGTCCTCGCGGTGGAAGCCTGCCTCGCCCTCTATTCCTTCACCGACAACGGCGGAAGCGCCGTGGCCAGGGACACCGCCACGGCGGGACCATGCCATCGCGACATGGCGACCGGCTGGACGCAGTACGAGTGCGAACTGCGCAAGGACGGCAAGCCGTACGAGCCCGGGATGCCCATGAACAGGCCGACGCTCAAGTCCTGGAAACCCGTTCACGGATCGGTCGAATTCGAGATCCGGGAAAGCCACGGGAAGGGCGGGACACGCTACCAGATCGTCAAGGAGGGAACGGCCCGCCCGCTGATCATCGGGCTGATCCTCATGCCCTTCCTGTTCTTCGGAGTGATCGCCTTCGTCTACAAACTGCTGCGTGCCCTGCTGCGCCGCTCCGCGAACCTGATCCGCCCATCGGCCGATCTCCTCGCGACCCGGAACCCGGCCACTCGCCAACGCCCGCAGGGGCCGGACGGCCTCGACCGGTAGGCATGTCGACCCGCTGCACGGCAGGGTCGCCATTGAAGTCCGGAATTCGGTGGTAAGGGAAACATGGCTGCGGAAGGCGGCCGGGGTGTTCGGCTGGATCTTTAACGCCGAACACTTTTGATAAACCGGAGGCTGCGTGTGCGCATGCGACCGGTAGCGCACGCGCCGTTCTGATCAGCTAGCGGACAGAGATGTGACCGGAGTCGGAATCAAGGCGAGTGACGCACGCCGCGGTTTCACTTGCCGAACATGCCGCGGCGGGTTCGGCGGTGCATGCCGCGCGCGCGGCGCATGGCGGCCGACGCGGCGCCCGCGGGAGCGCGGCGCTTGCCGAGACGCAGCTGCGTGAGCAGCACCGCGATCGCCACCATCAGCGCCGCCAGCCACGCCACCTGCGTGCTCGCGACCCGCTCGAAGGTGAGGTCCTGAGCCACGGGGGCCTTGTTGCCGCGCAGCCTGCTCTCCGGCGTCACCGCCGCGGTGTTCGGTGCGATCGACGGGGTCGGCGCCGCGATCGGCGGCAACGCCACCTGCGGGTTTTTCGCCTGGAACGAGGAGTTCGGCGCCGGCGGCACGTAGCCGGTGCCGGACGTCGTCCCGCCCGTCCCGCCACTCCCGCCCGACGACCCGCTCCCGCCGCCGGACGACGACCCCTGCCGGTTCCCCGACGACGACGCCGAAGGCGTCGCGCTCGCGGACGGCGACGGCGACTTCGAAGGCGACTTCGTCGGCGTCTTGGACGGCGACTTGGTGGGCGTCTTCGACGGCGACGGGGCGGGCGCAGCGAACCTGATCTCGGCCGTCCAGGTCTTCGCCGGGATGTCGGTCGCGCTGACCTCGATGGAGAAGGTGACCGTCAGGTCGTCCTTGATGGTCGCCGGCACGGACACGGTGGACACGACCGTGTCGCGATGACCGCTGCTCAGATCGCCCACGGAGCATCCGGTGGAGGTGAAGGGCGCCGTGCACTCGCCTCCCACCGTCGCCTTCGCGGAGGAGGCCGCCACACGCACGACCTTCACTCCCGACACGTCGCCGCCCGTGGCGGTGATGTGCGTGTCGACCTGGACGCGTTCGCCGGCCTTCGCCGCGGTCGAGACCGGATCGACGCCCACGGTCAGCGTGCCGGGCGCCGGGGACGCGGGGGACGAGTCGGAGGGGGCGGGCGAAGGGGAGTCTTCGGCGGAGGCGGATGCGCCTCCGGCGGCGAGGATCGCCGCCACTCCGAGCCCTACAAAGATCGGTTTCACCGCCGGTCGGCAGTACACCGCCCCAGCACCTCCGTCGCATCGCCTTTGAGCGCCTGTGCCCGCTGTACCCGGGAGATCGTCCCAGGACTCATGCGAACACGGATCAACGGGCCAAAGCAACCCCGTGGACGCTCACATGACTTCTTCTCGGACGTCCTCTATCTCCGTGGTGGGCGCCCACGCCTGCCAAACGCCCTGGTCAATGCGTTCCAGGCCGAGCGACTCGGCCACCGGGGCGCGGCCGCCGACATATTCGACGCGCAGCCACGTCTCGTGCTCGCCGACGATGACGAACCGCTCTCCGCGCCACCGGCACGTCGTCCGGACGTACCGGAGCTCCTCGACCTCCGACGCCGGGACGATCCGCCGGAACCGGCCGGGCCGCAGCTCCTCGAACCCGTCCGTCGGCCCCGGCGTGTAGAGCCGGATCTCGCCGTCGGCGCCCGGCGCGGCCTCGAAGTCGCGGCCGAGCCAGCGCGCCACGTAGCCGTCCCTGATCACTGCGCGGCTCCCGTCCGGCCGTCGCGCCCGTCGGGACCGGTGGACGCGTCGGGCCGCAGCCACGCGAGCCGGTCGGGGTCGTACATCGCGACGAACCTTTCCGAACGATCCATGCCGAGGTAGTACATCTCGGCGCCGTACGGCAGCCGGACGCTGTCGACCTTGTACTCGCGGATGGAGCCGGCGCTGCCGGGGGCGAACCCGCCGCCGACGAACGGGGGCCGCTCGATCACCCATCCGGCGTCGCCCCACGACGCCATCTCCTCGGCGTCGCGCCCGCCGAACGGGATCCGGTACAGCTCGGGGCAGTACGCGGGCCACCGGATGACGTACACGCCTTCGTCGGCGGGGGAGAACGGCGTGTCCTCGTAGAGCAGGCCCAGCGCCTCGTACAGCTGGACGGGCGTCTGGAGCTCCCCGACGTCGCCCGTCGGGTGGACGAACCCGCCGACGCGGTCGTAGCCCTGCTCCAGGTACCAGCCGACGTGCCCGTGCGGGACGACCTTCTGCATGATGGTCGGCTGGGACACGCGGTCGTCGAGGTCCTCGGCCTGCGCCGGGGCGGCCGCGACGACGTCCTGCACGGTCATGTCCGCGGCGGGTTCGCGCGGCGCCGGGGGCGCGGGCGGGACGGTCGGGCGCGCCTGGACGAGGCCGACGCGCAGGGCCCACTCGCTCAGCGCCCGCACCTGGTCGCCGCGCAGCGACGCGCCGATCCGCGTCCCCGGGTTGAGCAGCAGCGCCCAGTCGTCGCGCGGCCACGCGCCGATCAGCTCGCGGAAGTCGGCGTAGACGAACCGGGACTCCGGCAGGACCTCCCGCAGCCGGACCAGGGACGTGAACACCCGGACGGCCGCGCCGTCGCGCAGCGCCGCGTCCCAGCGGAACTCGCGCTGCACCGGCGTCACCTCGAGCGGCGCGTCCGCCGGGATCGGGACCAGGACGTTCGCGTTCAGCAGGACGCGGAGGAACGCGTCGGAGTCGCCGCCGAGCGCCGCCTCGTAGAGCTCCTGGTCGATGCGGTTCCCGGGCTCGAACTCGGGCTCGGGGGCGCCGACGGGCCGCAGCCGCCGCTCCGCCGCCTGCTGCTCGCCGGGCGGTCCGGTCTCGGCGGGCGGTTGCGGGGCGGGGGAGTCGCCCGCCGCTCCGAGGCCGACGATCGCGTGGCCGCCGGTCACGGTGGACGCGTTGCCGTCCGGCGCCGCGTCGGCCGGTGCCGCCGGCCCGGGAGCCTGGACGCCTGCCGCGTCCTGCGCCTCGGCGGCGGGGACGTGGCCGGGCAGACGCTGCGCACCGGTCGCTCCCGGCAGGCTCGGGCCGGCCGGCTCGGCGGGCGTCCCGAGGCCGGTGGACGGGTAGCCGTGCGGGCCGGTGTCTCCGCTGTGGGACGGGGTGTAAGTGCTGGGGGCGGGCCCTGCGGTCGGTGCCTGTGGTGCGTCTTCGCCCGCGCCGGGCGGTACCGGAGGCGCCGCCGGTTCGCCGGTCACAGGACCGCCGACCTGCGGCTGCGGGCCCGTGGAAGTGAAGCCCGGCTGCTCCGCCTGCGGCGCCGGGACCGTGGCGTGCCCGCCGGAGGTAGTGGTCGGTGCCGTCGGCTCGTGCGTGCCCTGCGGGCCGACCTGGGGCTGCGGACCCGTGTGCTGCGGGGCGTCGCCCGGTGCGGCGGGTTCCGGGGCGCCGAAGGCGGGGTGTTCCGCTGGCGGTGCCGGGACGGCGGGGTGCCCGCCGGAGGTCGTGGAGGGTGCCGTCGGCTCGTGCGTTCCCTGCGCGCTGACCTGCGGTTGCGGGCCGGTGTTTTGCGGGCTGACGTCCGGCGCCGCGGCCGGGTCCGGGACGCCGAAGGCGGGCGGCTCGGACGGCGGCGTCAAGGACGCTGCCGCCGGCAGCTGTTCGGGTGCGCCGACCTGGGGTTGCGGGCCCGTGTGCTGCGGGCCGTCTCCCGGCGTGGCCGCGGGTTCCGGGCCACTGAAGGCGGGGTGTCCGCCGGACGTGGTGGACGGTGCCGTCGGCTCGTGCTCCGGTGCTCCGGATGCGCCGACCTGGGGCGCGTCGGGCACCGGGGGCGCGTCCGTCGACGGGACGGCCGGTGCGACCGGGACGGCCGGGTTCTCCGGGGGAGGGGGCGTCGCGGCGGACGGCGGGGTGGCGGCCTTCTCGGGCGCCGTGCGGGGTGGCCCGCTGAGGGCGCGGACCTGCTCGCCCGGCATCGTCGCGTCGATCGGGGTGCCGGGGTTGAGGACGAGCGTCCACTCGGGGTCGGGCCAGGCGGACACGACGTCCAGCAGGCTCGGCATCACGAAGCGGGACGAGCCGATGGCGTCGTTCATCCACTTCAGCGACGTGAACAGCTGCACGGACGTGCGGCCGTGGACGGTGACGGGCCGCCACGGGAACGCCGGGTCCTCCGGCGCGATGCCCCACGGGGTGTCGGGGTCGGCGGCGACGAGGACCTGCGCGCCGAGGAGCACCTTGAAGAAGGTGTCGGTGTCGCGGCGGCGGGCGGCGTCGAAGAGCCGCTGCTCGATGTCGTTCTGCGGCTCGAACCGGTCGGTCATCCGGGCGGCGGCGCGCTGGTCGGCCCAGGTGGCGAGGCCGGGGAGCTGCGCCGCCATGACGGTGCCGCCGGCCGGGGAGCCGGAGTTGATGGCGAGGAGCCAGCCGTGGTCGGGCCAGTAGCGCAGCGCGACGGTGAACGGCAGCTTGATGTACTCGGTGCCGGTCCCGGCGGCGTGCGCGGCCTCGATGAGGCGCTCGGGGGAGGTGAAGACGGGCACGACGGTGTTGCCGTCGACCTCGCGGGTCCGCCACGGGAAGCCGGGGCGGCCGGGGCGGAGCGTGTAGTCGGTGTCGTCCGGGACGGGCAGCAGGATCTCGGTGTCCGCCATCGTCTGCAGGAACAGGTCGTGGTCGTTGTTCGCCGCGGCGCGCAGGAGCTCGCGTTCGACGTCGTTGGCGGGCCGGAATTCGGGCCGGGACGGTTCGCGGGGCGCCTCGCGGGGCAGCTCGCGGTGCTGCCCCTGCAGCTCCTCCCACGGCGACTCGTCCGGAGCGGCCGCGGCCGCGGGCTCCGGCGCCGGTGCGGCGGCGGGCTCCGCCACGGGGGCCGCCGGTTCGGCCGCCGATGCGGCGGGTGCGGGCGGCGCCGGCTCGGCGAGTCCGGGCGCCGACACGGGCGCGGCGGGCGCAGGTCCAGACGGCGCGGGCGGTGCGGGCTCGGCGGGCGTGGGCGGTGTGGGCTCAGCGAGTCCGGGCGCAGGCGCCGATGCAGGCTCGGCCGGTGCAGGCGCCGGTGCGGGTTCGGCGGGTGCGGGATCGGCGAGCCCGGGGGCAGGCGCCGAGGCCAGCGCGGCGGGCGTGGGCGGTGTGGGCTCGGAGAGTCCGGGCGCAGGCGCCGATGCGGGCCGCGCGGGTTCGGCGGGCTCGGCAGGCGCGGGCGCCGGTGCGGGCGCTGTGGGCGCGGCGGGCGCGGGTGGTGCGGGGGCGGTGGCCGCCGGTGGGGCGGGCGCCGCGGCGGTGGCGGACGGGACGTCGGCGCGGCCGACCTGCGGCGGGCGGCCGTCGCCGTCGGCGACCTGGCGGACGAACCAGGCGGGCATCCGCGCCTCGATCGGCAGCGGGGTGCCGCCCGGGTGGCCGGGCGCGTCGACGGCCAGCCACCAGCGGGCGTCGGGCCAGGTCTCGGCGAGGTCGCCGAAGCGCAGCGTCATGAAGTGCCGCCAGGACGGGCCGAGGCAGGCGCGCATCGCGGCGGCGGAGGTGTAGGCGAGGACGTGGACGCGGCCGTCCTCCTCGTGGGTCGGCCAGGCGGGCCGCGCCCGCCCGGCGACGACGCCGTCGACGGCGTCGTCCGGGACGGGCACCACGAGCTCGCTGCCCGCGAGGATGCGGAAGTAGCCCTCCTGGTCTCCGGCCCGTACGCTCTCCTCCAGTCGGCGTTCCAGTTCCGACGTGGGTCGCCACGCGTCGGCCACCGCCGCCACCCCCTGTTTCGTCCGTGCTCGTCCCCGACCCGCCGGGTCCCGGTGGGAGGTCCGGCGGGAAGTAGCGCGACTGCCTACGCTACAGGGGCGAACAGGACCAAAGGCCATAAACGTCTGTGCTTGCGGGCGAGTCCGCAGGTCAGCGCGGTGCCAGTCGTGCCAGCGCGGTGCACAGCCGGTCGATGTGCTCCTCGGTGGTGCCGATCCCGAAGCTCGCGCGGACGGCCGCCCCCTCGCCGCCGCAGCCGGCGGCGCCGTCCCCGCCCAGCAGGTGCCGGACGAGCGGGTGCGCGCAGAACTTGCCGTCCCGCACGCCGATGCCGTGCTCCCCGGACAGCGTAAGCGCCACGTCGCGCGCGTTCCAGCCGGTCACGGTGAAAGACACGATTCCCACGCGCGGCGACCGGTCGCCCCACAGATTCAGCTCGCGGACGTGGGGGAGCGCGGCGAGTCCGGTGCGGAGCCTTGCGAGGAGGCGCTCCTCGCGGGCGGCGAGCGCGTCCCAGCCGGCGGCGGTGAGGGCCTCGCAGGCGGCGGCGAGCGCGATGACGCCGAGGACGTTCGGGGTGCCGGCCTCGTGCCGCTGCTCGGCGCCCGGCGCCCACCGGACCGTGTCGGCGACGGACGCGCTCGCGCCGCCGCCCTTGAGGTAGGGGTCGGCGGCGCGCAGCCAGTCGGCGCGTCCGGCGAGCACGCCCGCGCCGAACGGCGCGTACAGCTTGTGGCCGGAGAACGCGACGTAGTCGAGGCCGAGCGCGGTCATGTCGAGCGGGCGGTGCGGGACGAGCTGCGCGGCGTCCACCGCGATGCGGGCGCCGTGCCGGCGGGCGACCTGCGCGAGCTCGCGGATCGGCCACAGCTCGCCGGTGACGTTGGACGCGGCGGTGACGACGAGGAGCCGCGCGCCGACCGGGGTCGCGGCGAGCGCGCGGTCGGCGGCGTCGATCGCCTCGGCGGGCGTCGCGGGGACGGGGAGCCGCACGGGCCGCTTCCACGGCAGCAGCGACGCGTGGTGCTCGGACTCGAACACGACGACGCTCGTCCCGGTCGGGACGGCGTGCGCGAGCAGGTTCATCGCGTCGGTGGTGTTGCGGGTGAACACGACGGCGGCGCGGCGCCACGCGCCGAGGAACCCGCGCACGGTCTCGCGCGCGCGCTCGTACGCCTCGGTCGTGACCTGCGAGGCGTATCCGGCGCCGCGGTGCACGCTGCTGTAGTACGGCAGCGCGCGCGTGATCGCCTCGTGCACCGCCTCCAGACAGGGCGCGCTGGCCGCGTAGTCGAGGTTGGCGTAGGGGACCTGGCGGCCGTCGACCAGCGGGACGGGCGCGTCCGCGCCGATCACGCGCGGGAAGGCGCGAACTTCCGGCGCGGTGCCGGACGTCTCAGCAGGCGTGAACGAGGAGCGGGACGGGGCGGGGGCGAGCGTGGCGGGCATACCGGTTCCTTCCGGGGTCAGGGACCCCGGGGCCGTGCCTGCGGGATCCGCGCTTGCCGGAACGCGGTCCCGCGTCCGGCCAGGTCCTCACCCGGGGCACCCCATCGCGGACGAAGGGTTGCCGGCCAGCGAGCCGGGGCTTGGCGCTGGCGCTCATGACCTAGTGCGGAAGTATATGCGGAGCCTGTGGCAGATCAAGTGGGAGGGTGCGATGCGGTACGGGGTGGTTCGGGCGCTGGCCGGGGGCGTGGTGATGCTCGGCGCGTCCGGCCTGCTGGGCGCGTGCGGGGCGCTGGGAGGCAACTCCGGCCAGGTGTGCACCGACACGAAGAAGGCGTTCCAGCAGTACGTCACCCAGGTCAGGAGCGTGCCGGCGGCGGAGCCCGCGCAGTGGGGGCAGGCGACGCAGCGGCTCGCGGCCCGCATCGACGGGCTGGCGAAGAAGGCCGACGACGGGACGTTGAAGAAGGCGCTGGAGGACGAGGCGCGGCGGCTGCGCTCCGCCGCCGCGACCGTCGGCACCGGCGACGCGTCGCAGCTCAGCGCCGTGATGAACGACGCGCCGGTGCGCATCGGGAAGGCGTGCGCGCAGTAGCGCGAGGGTGAGACGCGAAGGGGCCCGGCGGCGAACCGCCGGGCCCCTTTCACATTCGGTCAGGCGCCTTCGCGTTCGGTCGGGCGCCTTCGTGCTCGGTCGGGCGCCTTCGCGTTCGGTCGCGGCTTCTCGCGGTCAGTTGAACATCTGGCCGGTGCCTCCGCCGTCGCCCGTGCCTCCGCCGTCGCCGGTGCCGCCCCCGTCGCCGTTGCCGCCGCCGTCGTTCCCGCCTCCGTCATTGCCTCCGCCGTCGCCGTTGCCGCCACCGCCGGGCAGCGTCGGGATGATGGTCGGCAGGTCCGTCGGCGGCTTCGGGTTGCGCGGCCCGTCCGTCCCGCCGGAGGGACGGTGCGACGGGCCGTCGGTGCTCGGCCCCTCGGTGCTCGGCCCGCCGCCGGGCGACGGGCTGCCCCAGCCGCTGCCGGGCGTCTCCGACGGCGACCCGAACGACTTCGGGTCGTAGCCCTTGATGTCGACGGCGTCGGTCATGTACGAGCGCCAGATCTGGGTGGGAAGCTGCCCGCCGTACGAGCCGTAGCCGGGGATGTTCAGCGCCTTGTTGTCCTCGCGGAACATCGCCACGCTCGTCGCCATCTGCGGGACGAACCCGTTGAACCAGATCGCGCGGCCCTCGTCGGTGGTGCCGGTCTTGCCGGCGACGTCGCGGCCGTCGGGCAGCTGCGCGCCGGTGCCGGTGCCGCCCTGGACGACCTGCTGCATCGCGTAGGTGGCGTCCCGCGCGACCTGGGCGCCGAACGCCCGGTCGCCCTTCTCGGCGAACTTGCGGGTCTGGCCCTCGTTGTCGGTGACCGACTTCACCACGTACGGCTGCCGGAACACGCCCTCGTCGGCGAACGTCGCGTACACCCCGGCCTGCTGCACCGGGTGCAGCGACACGATGCCGAGCGGGAACGACGCGGCGGCGCGCTGCGCCGGCGTCATCTGCGACGCCGAGATGCCGAGCTTCTCCGCCATCGCGGCGATCTTGTCGTTGCCGATGTCCTGGCCGAGGTTCACGTAGGCGGTGTTGACCGAGTGCTCGGTCGCGGTGACGAGGTTGATGTTCCCGAAGCTCTCGCCGCTGTCGTTCTTGATCGAGTGCCCGCCGAAGTACTGCGGGGAGCTGCCGTCGTAGGTGTCGGACAGGCTCTTGCCGTCCTCCAGCGCGGCGGCCAGCGCGATCGGCTTGAAGCCCGACCCCGCCTGCGCGGTGTCGTAGAACGCGCTGCTCGCGGCCTCCGTCAGGTAGTTGCGGCCGCCGTAGAAGGCCAGCACCTGCCCGGTGTTCGGGTCGACGGACACGAGCCCGGTCCGGATCTTCTTGCTCATCCCGGCCGGGACGTTGTTCTCCACGGCCTGCTTCGCCGCGTCCATCAGCCGCTTGTCGCACGTCGTGGTGATCTTCAGGCCGCTGCGGTTGATCTCGTCCTCGGTGTAGCCGCGCCGCTCCTCCAGCTCCTTCTTGGCCAGGTTGACCATGTAGCCCTTCTGGCCCTTGAGGACGTCGGTGATCTTCTCCTTGCCGGGCATGGGGAACCGCATCGACGCGGCGTCGGCGGGCGACAGCGCCCCGTCCCGGACCATGTTGTTCACCACCGCGTGCCAGCGCTGCTCGGCGTACACGCGGTGCTGGCCGGTCGGGTCGGCGAAGTTGCTCGGCTGCTGGATCGCGGCGGCCAGGTACGCCGACTCGGCGGGCGTGAGGTCCTTGACGTCCTTGTTGTAGTAGGCGTGCGCGGCGGCCTGCACGCCGTAGGCGTCGCGGCCGAAGTAGATCGTGTTGAGGTACTGCTCGAGGATCCAGTCCTTGGACTTCTCCCGGCCCACCTTCAGGGAGACCATGATCTCCTTGAGCTTGCGGGTGACCGAGCGCTCCTTGCCGATGCCGCCGTAGTAGTTGCGGACCATCTGCTGGGTGATCGTGGAGCCGCCCTGCAGCTGCTCGCCGGTCGCGGTGGACCAGAACGCCCGCGCGGTGCCCTGCACGGACACGCCCGGGTCCTGGTAGAAGCTGCGGTTCTCGGCGGCGATGACCGCGTCGCGGGTGCTCTTCGGGATCTGGTCGAACTTCACCGCGTCCCGGTTCATGCCCGTCTTGGCGATCAGGGTCTTGCCGTCGGAGTAGTAGAACGCGGGCCCCTGCGCGAGCGCCTGCTGCTGCGGCGAGGGGACCGGCGTGAAGATGTAGGCGATCGCGAACGCCGCGACGAAGAACCCGAGGATGCCGAGCAGCGTGAACAGGATGCGCCGCAGGTAGCGGACGCGGCGGCTGCGCTGCTTCTTCGGCCCCTTGCCGCCCCGGCCGCCCGGACCGCCGCCCGGACCGCCGGAACCGCCGCCGGGGCCGCGCCCCGGCGGGCCTCCTTGCCTCGACGACGCAGCCGGCATGGTCTTGGTATCTCCGGCCGGGGAGCCGCTCACACCAGCGCCCGCGGAGCCGTCCGGATCGTCCCCGCCGGGCCGGGGGTTATCGGGGGACGTGCCCTTTTCGGTGGCCGGGGACCGCACTCCCGCCGCGGGGGATTGCGCGGTCGCGGCGGCGGGTGCGGCCGCTGCGGGGCCGTCGGCGGGGTCCTTGTCGCCGTTCTGAGATATGTCGGTGTTCAAGGACGATTTCGGGTCCGGAGTGGTTTCTCCGGAGTCGACGGTGAGCGTGGCGGCACGGCGGGCGGAGGGCCGCGCCGCGCGCCCGGCCGCCCCGTCCCGTTCCTGGTCACGGGCCGGGTCGCCGGCCTGGGCGGTGGTGTCCGCCGACTCCGGACGCGGCGCGTCGCCGTCCGATCCGCCGGCCGGAGCGGCTTTTGCTCCGCCTTGCAGAAGATCGTCCGTAGTGCCCGGTGCGCCGTCTTCCTGACCTTTTTCCCTGCTGCTCACAAGCCCCCCGTGATTATTGCGTTACCGACGATACCTGAGGGGATCCATGCGATGGGCCGCCCAATGCACATCCTTGGCTTCCCGTTAAGAGGACGACCAAAGCGCCCTCCGGGTTGTCGTGACGGATCTCGCACGCCCTCCGGGAACCCGCGTCCCCCGGTAACGCGAGCGGCGGGAACCCCCACCCGGGGGCGCCCGCCGCTCGTCTCCGCCTGCGCGCCGTCACGCGGCGCGGGCGCTCACTTCTGCACCTTGGCGAGGATGTCCACCACGAACACCAGGGTGTCGGTGCCCTTGATCCCGGCCTGCGCGTTGCCCTTCTTGCCGTAGCCCTCGTCCGGCGGAAGGATCAGCAGCACCCGGCTGCCGACCTTCGCGCCGGTCAGGCCCTTGTCGAAGCCGGGCACGGTCGCGCCGGTGCCGATCGGGAACAGCGCCGGCTGGCCGTTCTTCCAGCTGGAGTCGAAGACCTTGCCGCCCTTCCAGATCTGGCCCTGGTAGTTGACGACCGCGTCGTCGCCCTTGGCGAGCGCCGGGCCGGTGCCCTGGACGAGCGTCTTGACCTGCAGCTTGGACGGCGCGTCCGCCTTCGGGAGCGTCACCTTCGGCGCCTTGCCGGCACCCTGGTCCTCGACCTTCGGCAGGTTCTTGTCGTCGAGCTTCTGCGGCGCGCCCTGCGGGCCGGCGTTCTTCTTCACGACCGCCTGGACGTCCACGACGAACACCACGGAGTCGTTCTTGCCGAGGCCGAGCTGCGAGCCCTGGTCGCCGAAGCCCATCGACGGCGGGACCTCCACGAGCACCCGGCTGCCGGCCGTCTTGCCGACCAGGCCCTTGTCGAGGCCCTTGACGCCGCTCTTGCCGACGGTGAGCGCCTGCGGCCCGCCCGACCCCTGCGCCTGCTGCTCGTAGGACGAGCCGATCTTCTTGCTGGTGCTCTTCTTCTTGGAGTCGTCGGCGTCGGTCTGCTTCGCCCACTGGTAGAAGGAGTACTGCACGAACATCGTGTCGCCGTCGGCGATCGCGGGGCCGGTGCCCTTGATCAGCGTCCGGCTCTTCAGCGTCTTGTTCGGCGCGAGCTTCGTCGGGATCTTCACCTTCGACTCGGACCCGAACTTGCCGGACACCTCGATCTTCGGCCCGGGCCGCGTCACGTAGTAGGTGACGCCGCCGGCGATGGCGAGCACGGCCACCACGATGCCGGCGATCGTCGCGATCCGCCGCTTGCGGGCCTGGGCCGCGGTCAGCGCGGACGGCCGGTTCAGCCCGCTGCCGCGCCCGGCGCTGATCCCGTGCGGGGTGAACTCCGGGCTGCGGATGTTCTTGGCGTTAGGGATCTTCGCCTTGACCGCCGGCTTGTCATCCTCGGCCATGGTTCCTCACTCGCTCCGGGGTCGACGACATCACGAAAGTGACCACCCTTCCAGCACCGGCCTAAGAACAGCGTGAAAACGGCGCAAAGGAGGCCGACCTGCAATCTACCGGTCACTCGTCGTGGAAGAAGCGTTCCTGCCAGGGGGCTCGCCCTCGAGCATGGTCTCTTCAGGACACAGGGACTCGTCAGGATACTGCCGCGGGGCCCCGGGCGAGCAAACGCCGCTTCTGGCCGTCCGGCAGGTCGGCCTGCTCCAGCACCGCGAAGCCCCCGTCCAGCAGCGACGCGGGCTCGCACTCGCCGAGGCACCACTCGGCCGGCAGGGCGTCACGGACGCGCTGGGCCTCCGTCGTGAACGCCTCCCAGGCCAGCAGCCCGCCCGGGACGACCGCCCCGGCGGCCCGCAGGAACACGGCGCGGTCCCAGAAGCCCGTGCACAGGACGAGCGCGTACGCTGCCGTCCCGGGCCGGAACGCGCCGAGATCGTCCTGGACGAGGGTGATCAGGGAGTCCAGGCCGCGGCGGCGCGCCTCCGCGCCGAGCCGGTCGAGCGCCACCTCCGAGACGTCCACGGCCGTGACGTGCCGTCCCGCCTCGGCGGCCAGCAGCGCCGACCCGGCCGTCCCGCACGCCAGGTCCAGGACGGGCCCGTCCGGCGGCGCCTCGGCCAGCGCCCGCACGGCCAGCGGATGCGGCGCGAACGTCGGCTCGGGCGCGCTCTCGTACTTGGCGTTCCACCGGAGCCTGTCGGGATGCCCGGCGAGCGCCTCCGGCACCCCGCCCCCACGGGATTCCATGGGACGACCCTATTCGCCGTCCCCGCCCGCCACCTCACGTTGAGCCGCGGCGTGTTGTCGTCACGAGCGGACCCGCGACCGCAACACGCCGCGACCGGAGGGACGGATCAGCGGCGTTCGGCGATCAGGAGCATGAACAGGGCCGTCGGGAAGCCCTCGCGCCACCACGGGTCGTCGCGCAGCTGCTCCGGCGTCGGATGCGGCTCGCGGAGGTCGGCGATGACGAAACCGTTGTCTCGGAGCGTTCCAGAGTAGAACTCCAGCGGACGGAGCCACGATGTGATCATCGACGGCGACTCCAGGCCGTCCACCAGGAACCGCTGGTCGACCCCCCGGGACGCGAAGTACTGCGCGGCGGGCACGCTCCGGGTCGCGCCGTGCTCGGAGTTCTCCACGTAGAAGCACGGGTGCAGGGTCAGCGAGATCAGCCGCCCGCCGCTGCGCAGCACCCGGCCGAACTCCGCGATCGCCCGCGACGGGTCCTGCAGGTGGCTGAACAGGTGGTTGCAGACGACCAGGTCGAACCGGTCGTCCTCCACGGGCAGCGCGTCGACGCTCGCCCGCGTGAACGACAGCGAGCCCGCGCCCCCGGCGGCCACCGCCGTGTCGGCCACCTCCCGGGCCGCGTCGATCAGCCCCTGGCAGGCGTCCACGCCGACGACGTCGGCGCCCTCGGCGGCCAGCGTCCGCGCGATGTACCCCTCGCCGCAGCCGGCGTCCAGCACCCGCAGCCCCGCGCACGGCCCGACCGCGTCCAGCATCGCGGCGTCGGTGAGCTCGGTGCGGTACCGGTCGCGGCCCTCCCTGATCACCTTCACCCAGTAATCCGCGTTGGCCTCCCACCGCTCCCTGGTGAGATTCGCGATGGCTTCCGCCGTCTCTTCCACCGGCTCCCCATTCCCCGGCCCGCTCGCGGGCCTTTCACCTCAACGACCTGCAATGCGCGGCCCATGCGCCGCGCGGCACCCCCGAGAACGCAGCACCCGCTATGGCAGCTCTTTCAGCCGCCGCACGAGGGTGTTGCACGTCTCTCTGATCCTCCGGTCCTCGCAGTCCGCGCCGCGCTCCTCCAGGGCGCGCGTCAGCTCGGCGAGCCGCCCGCCGAAGGCCGGATCGCGCTTCAGCGCCAGCGGAATGTACGTCGACGCCAGGTAGTACACGTACGCGTCGTTGTAGTCGGCGATCTCCCGCAGCACCTCGTTCGCCGTGTTCCGCAGCGAAAGGGAACTGGGCAGGGTGAAATCGGAGCTGATCCGGCCGTCCCGCATGTAGGTCGGGAACGACCATTCCTCGAGCGCCGCGTACACCGGCGTCGCGTCCAGTTCCCGGCGGTACCGCTCGGCCAGCTCGATGTCGCCCGAACTGATCAGGGAGCCCATCACCACGCCGCGCATCATGAACGCGGTCTGCCGGCCCGGCACCTCGAAGCCGAGGTCCGCCTCCAGCGACCCGGTCACCTTGCTGACCTGGTGGGTGAGGATGTTCAGGGCGAGGATCGAATGGAAGGAGTAGGTCTTGCGGTTCAGCCGCGGGGCGAGCTCGACCGACGACTCGAAGAGCTTGGCGGGATCGGTGAGCAGGCCCTGCCCGCGCTCGGTGGAATAGAGCGCCGTCAGCGCCGTGTCGGGTTCGCGGCCCCAGAACCGGGCGATGAACGACGACGTCCGCTGGTTCGCCTCGCCCCGCACGATCCGAAGC
Source organism: Actinomadura sp. NPDC048394 (assembly GCF_040651755.1). Lineage (NCBI taxonomy): Bacteria > Bacillati > Actinomycetota > Actinomycetes > Streptosporangiales > Thermomonosporaceae > Actinomadura > Actinomadura sp. NPDC048394. Next base: position 32,614 of record NZ_JBEZJL010000077.1, read on the forward strand.
CCCGCCTCGAGGGCGTTCAGCAGCAGCTGCTGCGGCACCGGCGACCCTTCGAGGGCGTCCAGGTCGACGGCGAGGCCCTCCGAGCCGAGATCGGTGACGAGCCCGTCCAGGCGCTTGCGGATCGCGTGCGCCCGGGAGTACTCGGCGATTCCCGGAATGGACGCCATGAGGCTCTGCAGGGACCGGCCGCTGACCCGGTCGAGCCATTCCGCGTTGTCCCAGAGCCGGAACACGGTGCTCTCGTCGAGCCCCGAGAACGCGGCCACGTCGGACATGTTCAGCCCCATGTCCCGGGTTATCTCCGAGAGGGACCTCGGCTCGCCGTCCGCTGTCATCACTCGCCCCAGAACCGCCGGTCGCCGACGTTCCGATCGTAGCGAAACGCGCGGCGGCGGGGCCGGTTCGCGGGGATGTGCGGCCACCTTGTGACCGAGGGTGGTGAGCATCGCGGCGGTCAGCCCGACTTGCGCCCGATGCAGCCGACGAGCGGCAGCGGGCCGTCCGTGCCCGCGGCGTCCGCGAGCGGGAGCGCCGCCGGGTAGGGGCCGGCCGGCTCCAGCGGCGCGCAGATCTCCGCGATCTCCGCGCGGTCGCGCGGCGTGAACGCCAGCCCGGCGCGGCGGGCCGTCGCCGCCAGCGCCTCCAGCTCGGGGGTCCGCTCGGTGTGCGTGATGACCATGTGGCTGCCGGCGGGCAGGCCGTCCAGCAGCGTCCGGACGATCCCGCGCGGGTCCTCGGCGTCGGTGACGAAGTCGAGCACGCCGAGCAGCAGCAGCGCGACCGGCCGGCCGAAGTCGACCAGCCGGCGCAGCCCCGGATGGCCGAGCAGCGCCGCCGGGACGCGGACGTCCCCGCCGAACGCGCCGGTGCCGGGGTCGCCCGCCAGCAGCGCCCGCGCGTGCACGAGGACGAGCGGGTCGTTGTCGATGTAGGCGACCCGGCAGGACGGCTCGACGCGGCGGACGAGGTCGGCGACGTTGCGCTCCGCGGGCAGCCCGCACCCGACGTCCACGAACTGCCGGAGACCGGACTCGGCGAGCAGGGTCGCGGCGCGCTCCAGGAAGCCCCTGTTCACCTGGGCGAGCCGCGCGACGACCGGTGCCCGGTCCAGCGCCTTGTCGGCCATGGCGCGGTCGGCCGCGTAGTTGTCCTTGCCGCCGAGGAAGTAGTCGTACATCCGCGCGATGCTCGGGGCACGGAGAAGCAAGGCGGACGCGGCGCCGTCCAGCCCGTCGCCGGGGGCCTCCGCCCACTGGCTCAGGCTCGGCGCCGGTCCCGGGATCACGGCCGCCTCCACCGCTCCCCTACGGGCACCCCGAACCAGGACGTCGTCGTCCCGTTGCGGTTGCGGTGGGCGCCCTGGTCGGCGGCGAGCGCCTGCATCAGCACCCGTCCCCGCCCGCCGCCGGGAAGCTGGTCGTCCGGCGGCCGGGGCGGTCCCGGCGGGACGCCCCCGTCGGTGATCTCCACGCGGACGAACCGGTCCAGGTGGAGCACGGCCACGGTGACGGTGCCGTCCCGGCGCGGCCGCGACCGCAGGACCGACTCCGTCATGGCCTCGCTGGTCAGCAGTTCGAGGTCGGCGAGCTCGGCGCGGCTCGCGCCGAAGCACTGGCCGACGAGCTCGCGGACGTAGGTGCGGGCGAGGCGGACGGCGGCGGGCGTCGCGGCAAGGTCGATCTCGCCGAGCAGCCGGCCGGCGGCCGTGCCGTTGCGGGCGGCGGTGCTCCCGAGCTCCAGCGAGGGCGCGGGGGAGGTGGCCGGGAGGAGCGCGGGCGTCCCCGCGTCGGTTGCGTTCATGGCAGCGACGGCTTCACGTCTCCGTGTCGGGCTGTAAGCGAACATGTGCTCTCGGCCTGGTGGGAGTCGGTCGTGGACGTGGAACGCGCGAGATGCCACGGCCGTACGAGCGCCATGGCACGCCTCACACGACAGACACTCTTACGCAGGGAGCGGGGGTCAGTCACCGTCGCTTGCATGCGCGCAAGGGCCCTGCGGCACGCTGCGGGCCGTCACCGTCCGTCCAAGATCCGCCACGTCACGGCGGGTGGGGAGGCCCGGTCAGGACGCGGCGGCGGCGGGACGGGCGTCCGGACCCGTCCCGCCGCCGGTCCGCTAGCGGGAGGCCGCGCCCGCCTGGGCGAGCAGGCCGGCGACCGCTTCGGCGGCCTGCGGATGGCTCTCCAGGAGGCCGCGCACCTCGCCGTCGGCCGCTCCGGCGGGACCGTCCCACTCCACCGGGTGGCCGAGCAGCCCGGCCACGGCGTCGCAGGTCATCGGATGCGCGGCGAGCAGGTCCGCGACCGGGCCGGACGCGGCGGGCAGGGCGGACGGCGCCGGTGCCGCCGCCGACTCCCACGGCGGCGTCCACGCGTCCAGCGCCGGAAGCGACGCCGGGAACGTCCGCGCCGCCTCCCGCACCAGCGTCGGGACCAGCTCCCGCGCATGCTCGCGCAGCGTCGCGACGAGGTTCGGCAGCCACGGCAGCAGCACCGCGTCCGGCAGCCGCCCGAACGCCTTCGACATCGCCTCCACCACCAGCGGCGCCAGCGCCGGCGCCGGGTCGAGCGCCTGCACGAACCCGCTCATGTACAGCGGGAACGACGGCACCACCAGCGGGTTCGCGAGCAGCTCGTCGCAGCGGGCGCGCAGCTCGTCCCGCGTCATCAGGCCGAGCTGCGCCTTCGCCGCCCACAGCAGCGCCACCTTCGCGGGCGCCTCCGGATGCGACTGCCGCACCGCCAGCTCCAGCTGCGCGTGGTCGCAGCCCAGCGACAGCGCCAGGCTCTCCATCCCGAACAGGAACCCGAGCATCGCCGCGACCTGCCGGACGCCGCCCGCCTCGTCCGCGAACGCCGTCGGCAGCAGCGTGCAGTAGTGCGCGTACCCCTCCACCACGAACGCCTGGCACCAGCGCGGCAGCGCCGGCTCCGACGCCCGGTAGTGCGCGAGCAGCCGCCGGATCCGCCGCACCACCTCGGGCGCCTCGTCCACGGTCCGCTCGGCGGCGAGCAGTTCCACCGCGCGGGCGCCGAGCTCGTCGGCGAACCGGCCGCCGCCCAGGTAGAGGATCGCGTACTCGACCGCCTCCAGCGCCTTCACCGCCGACGCGTCCGGGCCCCACGCGGCGCGCCGCAGCCGCTGCTCCAGCACCTGCTCGACGCTCACGCCCTCGTAGCCGAGCTCGACCAGCGCCCGCTGATGCCGGCCGATCGCCAGGTCCCAGCTCTCCTGGATCGGCCGGTCGCCGAGCTCCCGCGACCCCATGATCGGCCGGACGGCGCCGTCCGGCAGCAGCCGCCGCAGGATCCACAGCAGCTCCGAGCACGGCAGCAGGTCCGGTTCGGCGTGCAGGTCGAGCAGCGCCCGCTGCACGGTCCGCTTCTGCAGGTCCAGGCCGAGCGGCTGGAGCCGGTCGTGGACGTCGCGGGCCAGCGGCGGCAGCGCGTCGTAGCCGACCGCGCCGATCCGGTCGCCGCCGAGCAGGATCTCGCAGAGCCGCGCCACGTCCCGGCGGCCCGGCACCCGGTCCTTCTCGATGCAGGTGACGGCCGCGTCCTGGAAGTCGTACGGGGTCGGGCGCGCCCGCCCGCGCATCCCGGCCAGCAGCACCGACGTCTCGAACACCGCGATCGCGTCGGCGGTGCTCGCCAGGTAGCCGTTGCGGCGCGCCAGCCGGACGATGTCGACGCACCAGCCGAGCAGCTCCGCCTCGTCCAGGCCGTCCAGGGCGGGCGGGCCGGACAGGAACCCCGACAGCCGGTCGGCGTCCGGCTCGTCCTTCGCTGTGGGCGCTTTCGGGCCGCGCGGTGCCTTGCCCGCCTGCCCGCTGAGCCGGAACGGCTTCACGCCGCTGCGCTTGACCGCCTTCTCCCAGGTCGCGGCGGCGATCGACACCGACCCGGGCGCGAGCCCGAACTGCGCCTCGATCGCCGAGTGGCTGGACGGGATCAGCCCGTACTGCCAGCGCGTCTCCGTCCGCGGTGTGATCTCGAACGGTTCCGCGTCCGACGCGAGGCCGAACTGCTCGACGCGGCTCGCCGCGTGGAACGCCCCGCACACGTACAGGCAGTCCGCCGGGTCGGCGCCGGTCGCGGCGAGGTGCTCGCGCATCCGCGTCCACATGTACCGCTCGCGGTCCTCGTCGCGGTCGCGGCGGCTCGCGTCCGGCGGGCGCAGCCGCCGGAACAGGCTGCCGATCAGCACCATGACCTGCCGGTACGTGGCGTAGTCGGCGCCCGCGAGCGGCTGCTCGACGTACTGGTCCCACCATTCCGACCAGTGCCGCACCTTCCCGTGCCGCAGCAGGTGCTCCTCCAGTTCGGCGAAGCCGGGCCGCAGCTCGCCGATCTCGATGCCGACCGCGTCGCCGTGCAGCGCCTCCTCGGGCTCCCCGCCGTCCCCGGACGCGGGCGCGGCGCCGGGCGCGGCGTCGTCGCGCGGCTCCCACTGGAACACGTGGTCGGTGGACCGGTCGACCAGCACGATCTCCACGCCCGGCGTGTCCAGCGCGTACGCGATCGCCTGGTACTCCGCCGACGCCTCGGTGATCGGCGCGACGACGCTCAGCGGCGCCCACGCCGCCGGGAACCCCTCGACCCGGCTCGCGAACGCCTGCAGCGCGACCGGCAGCCGGCAGTTGCGCAGCTCCGCCAGCAGCGGCGCGAGGTCCTCGCACAGCTCCAGGTAGATCACCGACGGCCGCTTGTCGCGCAGCCGTCGCGCCATCGCCATCGCCGACGCCGGCGAGTGGTGGCACACCGGGAAGATCTCCAGCTTCTCGGCCAGCGCCCGGTCCACGTCGTCGACGATCCCGGTGAGGATCCCGGCGACCGCGTCCCCGCCGAACGCGCGGGCCGCGTCCGTCAGCTGCTCGCGCAGCGGCTCGAAGACCGTCACGACAGGGTCGAGATCGCCTGGCGGCCGCCGTCGAGGAAGCCGCGCCACGGGCCGTCGCCGTCGTCGTCGCGGCTGCGCGGCTCCACCACCCCGTGCCAGAACTTGTTGAGGATCGCCAGGTCCTCGGGGCTGCGCCGGGCCAGCGACCCGACGAGCGAGCCGCCGAGCGTCTCGGACCGCAGCGTCCGGTCGCCGAAGAACTGGCTGTGCAGGATCGCGTCCTCCAGCACCCCGATCTGCTCCGCCGTCGACAGCGCCGACTCCAGCCGCTCGTCGTCGCTGGTCGCCGACGCTGCCGCCGCGCGCAGGTCGGCGAAGCTCTGCAGGAGCACGTCCAGCAGCGACGGCGGCACCTCCAGCTCGATCGCGTGCCGGCGCAGCAGCTCCGACGTGCGGAACCGGACGATCTCCGCCTCGCTCCTCTTGTTCGTCACCACCGGGATCCGGACGAAGTTGAACCGCCGCTTCAGCGCCGACGACAGGTCGTTGACGCCCCGGTCCCGGCTGTTGGCCGTCGCGATGATCGAGAACCCGGGCTTGGCGAACACGATGTTGTCGGCGTCCAGCTCGGGGATCGAAACGTACTTCTCCGACAGGATCGAGATCAGCGCGTCCTGCACGTCGCTGGTCGAGCGGGTCAGCTCCTCGAACCGGCCGATCACCCCGCCCTCCATCGCCGTCATGATCGGCGAGGGGATCATCGACTCCCGGGACTGCCCCTTGGCGATGACCATGGAGACGTTCCAGGAGTACTTGATGTGGTCCTCGGTGGTGCCCGCGGTGCCCTGCACCACCAGCGTCGAGTTCCGGCAGATCGCCGCGGCGAGCAGCTCGGCGAGCCAGCTCTTGCCGGTGCCGGGGTCGCCGATCAGCAGCAGGCCCCGGTCGGACGCGAGCGTCACGATGCTCCGCTCGACGAAGCTCCGGTCGCCGAACCACTTCTGCGGGATCTCCCGGTCCAGGCCGTCGGCGCGCTCGGACCCGAGGACGAACAGTCGCACCATCCGCGGGCTCAGCCGCCACGAGAACGGCTTCGGGCCGTCGTCGATCGACTCGAGGTAGTCCAGCTCGTCGGCGTACTTCACCTCGGCCGGGGCGCGCAGCATGTCGTCGGTCATCGCTCTCCTCATCGGTCGCCGGCGCGCGGAGGGGACCGCGCGGCCGGAAGGTCGTCGGGGGCTCGCGCTCGGCGCGCGAGGTTCGTGCATCGGGCTCGCGTTCGTCACGCGAGGAAGGTCTTCAGTTCCACCACGAGCTTGCGGATGCGGCCGGAGATCACCGGTGTGCCGAGGCTCTTCAGCCGGTCGCGGAACCAGCCGTCCACCATCGCCTGCCCGGAGCCGTTCACCGACCCGACCGGGATGAGCCGCACCCCGGACCGGTGCAGCGCCTCGAAGTCGGTCATCAGCGCCCGGTTGTCGTAGAAGTCGGAGATCCACACGAGCACCGTGTTGCGCGGGTCGGTGATCTTCGGCCGGGCCAGCGCCATCGCGGCGGTCCCGTCGGTGCCGCCGCCGAGCGTCGTGCGCAGCAGCACCTCGAACGGGTCGTGCACCCAGGGCGTGAGGTCCAGCGCGCGCGTGTCGTAGGCGACCAGGTGGACGTCCACCTTCGGCAGCCCCGCGAAGATCGACGCGAGGATCGTGCAGTTCACCATCGAGTCGACCATCGACCCCGACTGGTCCACCACCACGATCATCTTCGCGGGCGTGGTGCGCTTCGCGGTGCGCTTGTAGAAGAGCCGGTCGACGTAGAGGCGCTCGTCCTCCGGGCTCCAGTTCGTGAGGTTCTTCCAGATCGTCCGCTCGAGGTCGAGGTTGCGGAACACCCGCTTCGGCGGCACGGACCGGTCGATCGTGCCCGCGCTCGACTGCTGCACCTGCGTCCGCAGCACCTCGGCGACCTCGTCGACGAACCGGCGGATCAGCGCCTTGGCGTTGGCGAGCGCGACGCCCGACAGGTTCGCCTTGTCGCGCAGCAGCTGCTCGATCAGCGACATGCTCGGCGTGAGTTGCCGGGCGAGCCGGTTGTCCGACAGCACCTCCCGCAGCTGCATCCGCCGGACGAGGTCGCCCTCGATCTCGGCGAGCACGGGGCGCAGCCCGGTGCCGGGGCCGAGCCCGCGCCCGGCGCCTCCGCTGCCCGGGCCCGTGGCGCCGGCGTCCGTGCCTTCACCGCCTGCTTTGGCCCCGGTTCCGGCGCCGGGCGTGCCGCAGGCGCCGGCCCCGCCGTCGTCGCCGAGCGCGCGCCGCAGCCACCCCGCGTCGCGCTGCCACTCCGACAGCTGGGCCGCGGTGACGTTCCCCGGCTTGGCGGCGAACACGTTGAGCAGCAGCTTCGAGACGAGCGCGGCCCGCCGCACCTGCTCGCTCCCGTCCTCGGCGGCAGGCGGGGCACCGTCGGCGGTCGCCTCGGGGGAGGGGAGGAGGCCGTCGAAATCGGCGGCGAGGTCGGGGAAGCGCTGGACGAGGGCGTCGACGGAGACGGACGGGTCGAGGAGCGCGGCGGGCAGGCCCAGGTCGTCGACGATGGCGACGCTCGCGGCCTCCAGCGAGGCCTGCTCCTCGGGGTCGAAGAGGCGGGCGAGCAGCCGCCAGTACAGGGCCTGCCGCCGGTTCTCGTGGGCCTTCACTTCGGGTGCGGTCATTTGCGCAGCAGCCGTCCTGCCCGTTCCTGGAGGACCAGGACCGTGTCGCCGGATCTCGCCATGGCCTTCTCGACCTTGGGATCGGTGGGGCCGAGGGCCCAGTCGCCGTTGTGCGCGTCCACCTGCTTCTTCTTCACGGTGGCCTGGACGGCGAGGGGCTGCAGCGCCCACCGGCCGGCGTCCCAGCGGACGAGGCCGATGCACGCGGACGACGCGGTCACCAGGCCGGGGGTGAGGGGGCCGCACGCCGGCAGGCGGTCCATGTCGATCGCGAGGGCGTGCTCGCCGAGCCGTAGTGCTATCCCGTCGACCGTGTAGCCCTCGTCGACCGTGTAGCCCTCCAGGAAGACGGGCTCGCCGATGCGGGCGGGGTGCCGGTCCAGCGGCGGGACGGCCGCGGCGACCGCGCCGGACAGGTGCAGCCGGGCCGTGGCGAACGGGTCGGCGACGAAGCCGAGACGGGCCCTGTCCTCCTCCCACAGCAGGTCGCCGCCCGCGAGCGTGAGGCCCTCGACCTGCACGGCGCGCTGCTCGGCCAGCGCCCGCAGCAGGACGGGACGGTCGGCGAGGACGCGCCACACGGCCGGGCCGACGATGGTGTCGACCTTCGCGGCGGCGGCGCTGGTGCGGACGACGCGGTGCGGGCCGTCGCCGTCCGGCTCCAGCAGCCAGTGCGCCTGGACCTGGACGGCCGTCCCGTGCTCGTGGACGTCGACGCCGAGCAGCAGCAGCCGCCCGGAGACCGTCTCGCGCGCGGGCGCGGTGCCACCGGGCTGCGCCAGCAGCACGCCGCGCGCCCACAGGTCGGCCCAGCGGCGCACCGGGACGTCCGCCATGGTCGCGACGGGGGAGCAGGCGCGCAGTTCGGCGGCGAGGCCGTCGAGCAGGACGGCCTGGCGGCGCAGCGCGGGCTCCGCGAGCAGCGCCTCAATCGCCTGGTCGGACGCGGACACCAGGTCGTGGTCGACGCCGCGCCATCCGGCGATGGCGAGCTCGCCGAGCCAGGACCGGCAGCCGGCGAGCAGGTTCGGCGCCGCTTCGGGGACGCCGCCGCCGGGGACCCAGTCGGCGCGGGACCGTCCGAGGGCGGTGTCGAGGTGGGCGAGGAGCGCGTCGTGGACGGCGCCGAGCAGGGCGGTGCGCCCGCCGGCGAGCGCGGCCAGGTGCGCGTCGGCGACCGACCCGGCCGCGACCTTCTCCGCCGCTTCGGCGACGGGCCCGCCGAGCGGGGAGCCGCCCAGCGCGCCCGCCAGCGCGGCCAGCGCGGCGGTGCCGTCCTCGCCGAGCCGGCCGAAGCCGTGCAGGAGCGCGCCGTCGAACCCGGCGACGGCGTCGAGGGCCGCGCCGACGCCCGGCGGCGTCGCGGCGAGCAGCTCGCCCAGGTGCGTCGACAGCATCAGCCGGCCGCTCCCATCGCCGGGAACCAGTGCATCTCGGGGAGCGGCTCGGTCACGCCCGGCACCTCCAGGTAGGACAGGTGGCGCAGGAACCGGCTGAACACCCCGGCCGCCGGCGCGGACGCCTTCGTTCCGCGCAGCGACCCGGCGAGGTCGTCGCCGGCGTCCGCCTTCAGGTAGCGCGCCACCCGCTCCAGGCCGTACTGGGTGACGGCCTCGTCGACGAGCGACCGCAGGTGCTTGCACATCGACGCGCCGCCCAGCCCGCCGCACGGCCGGTTGTTGTTGGTGCTGCAGCTGAAGTCGTGGGTGCCCGCCGCGATGGACGACACGTACACCCGCGCGAGGTCCGACCCGCTCGACACGACCCCTTGCAGCCGGCCCTCCGCCAGCTCGACGAACGGCACCTTCGCCAGCTTGCGCGGCCGGACCGGCCGCACCACCCGCACCACGCTGCGCCGCTCCCCGCCGCCCGGCGAGGGCCCGGCGGCCCCTTCCGCGTCCAACGCATCGACCTCCACCTCGGCACGGACGATCATGGTCCGCGCAAAGTTCCCCCGCTCGGAGCGGGCCGGCGGTGAAAGCCTTGCACCGGCCACCGGCCACCGACAATCCGGCTGATCGGGTGAACGTGCAGGTCAGTGGGTTGCGAGCAGCCAGTGGCGGCCCGTCGCCCAGCCGGTGAACCGGCGCGCGGTGGGGGCCGTCCCGTCGTCGAGGCTCCCGCCAGCGAGGACGTGCCGGAGCCCTGCCAGGACCGGGTCGAGGCGGGCCCTGGTGTGCGGCGGCTGGCGGTCCAGCTCGTCCTGCATCCACGCGATCGCGGACACCTGCTCCTTGAGCCCGCACAGGGCGAGGAAGAAGACCGCCTGCCGCCACGCGTAGGCGGCGTCCTTGACCGTGCCCAGGGGACGCGGGTTGCCGTGCACCTGCCGGACGAGGCGGCAGGCGGTGGCGAACGCGCGCCGCGCGAGGTCGTCCCAGCCGGGCGACGGGCTCACGCCGACGGGGTGGACGAGCGCGGCGAGGTTGTGGGTGGTGAGGATCTGCGCCTGCTCGATGACCTTGCCGTTGGCGGCGACCCACGAGCGTCCGGCCAGGTCGCCGGCGCGGTCCCGGCACAGCGCGTCGAACGCGTCGGACGTGCGCTGTCCGCCCTGCAGCGCCCGTACCGCCGCATAGTCGATGCCGTAGTACCGCTCATAGAGGGTGCCTTCGAGCACGTCCGCGGCGAGCTGCGCGGCCCGGAGGTACTTGGTGGAGAACGTGCCCATGAAGATGTCGGCCGCCAGCTCCTCCACGAACGGCACGCGCAGGCCCGCGCGCTTGGCGAGCGCGCCCAGCTCGCTGAGCAGCGGGTTGGGCAGTGCGGTGCCGGGGAAGCCCTGGAGCGCCAGCTCGCCGAGCTGGACGAGGACGGCGTGCGCCTCGCGCTCACCGGTTCCGTCCGTGCGGCGGTAGTGCCGCACGGCGCGCACCCAGGGCAGCTCCTCCATCCGCACCTGGCTCTCCAAGTTGAGCAGGAGCAGGGTGCGCCTGTTGCGGAACGCCGTGTACTGCGCCGCCATCAGGCGGCGAAGCGCGGGATCCGGATAGGCGGATGCGGTAGTCGCGGCCACGAGCTGAGGGGTGAGCTCCGCGAGCACTTCCGCAGACGGGACGATCCCGCGCTCGATGAGCGTCGGCACCGGTGCGCGCAGCGCGTTCTTCACGATGTCGCACAGCCAGTCGGGCAGGACCGCGCCCGCCGTGACGCCCGTACGGCGCGACTCGTCCTCGGTGATGGGCGCGATGAACGGGTCGATGGACGGGACGCCGGAGTCCTCACGGGCGTCCGCGAGCCGCGCCAGGACGATCTGCGCGACCGTGTGGTGCGCGGGACGCGCGCCGTCGGAAGCCTGCCGCGCGCGGAGCGCCGCATGCTCGGGAGAGCCGGGCAGTCCGCGCTTGGCGACCATCGAATCGACGGCGTGCTGCAGCAGCCCCGGCACGCCCTTGCCCGCGAAAAGGCTCTCCAGGGACGACCGGAGAATGGCGAGGTTCTCCTTCGGGTTGCGGTGCTTGCCGCAGAGGATGTGGTTCCGCGCCAGCCGCCGGTAACGCGCGAGAAGCTCCGCGCCGCGCTCGCCCCAGCCGTCCGGCAGCACCGCGAAGACCCGCCCGTCCTCGACGGTCTCGAGCCAATGCTCCAGCAGTTCGTCGGCGAACGGGTTCCACACGACGAGCGCTTCGTTCATCGCGGCGACGGCCTTGTTCTTCGGCTTCGCCTCGATGCGCGCGCGGACCTGGCCGACGGTCTGCCGGTGCACGAGCGAAGCGTCGCCCAGCGGAATTCCCGGACGGGGCGAGAAACGCAGCCGGTCGGCGAACGGGCCGATGGCCTCCAGGACCTCAAGCGCGCCCGTGCGGTCGCCCGCACGCAGCAGCCACGCGACCGTGAGCAGCGCGCCTTCCTCCGGAAGGACTACGTCGTATTCGCCGCTGTCCAGCAGCGCGTAAAGCTCGTTGAGGCCCTCGTCGGTCAGGTAATGCAGGAACAGCGAGCGCCGGTCGCACGCGACGCCGGCCCGCCGCGCCGCGTCCTGCTCGTAGGGGAGGACAGGTCCGCTCGCGGCGGCCGTCCCGGTCGCGAAACCGCCCTTGACGACCTCGGGCGTCACCCATGCGGGGAGCCCCTTGACGGGCGTCCGCGACCCGATGGAAAGCGACCCGGACGCCATTCCGGAAAGGACGCGGCGCCAGCGCTCCAGGCGCTTCTCCGCCCGCTCCCGCGTCTCCGCGCTCTCGTGCGTGAGCGCAGTCGCGAAGGCCTTCGCCATCTGTCCCGCGGCGTAACCGGGATTCGCCTGCACGTCCTCGTTCATAGCCAGCGTGGCGGGTTCCGCCCCCGCGCCCTTCGGGTCTGAAGCCCGATGCTCTACTGCTGAGCTACACGCTGTCGGGCCCCAGATTAGGGACGGCCGCCATTTCGGCGCAAAGGGGTTTCCCCGTTCCGATGCGGTCGCCGGTCATGGGGTGGCCTCGATCCTTCCGGCCAGCAGTTCGGGGAGCAGCGCGTCCCGCAGCGCGCCGAGCGCGGCGCTCTCCGCGGCGGCGGCCTCGACCCGTCCGGCGAGCGCGTCGACGAACGCGCCGAACTCGCGGGCGCGCGGCTCGCCCGGCCACGGGACCTCGCGGCGCGCCAGGTCGGGCCACTTCACCCGGGGCATGCGGGTGCCGTCGCTGAGCGCGGAGGCGTGCGCCACCACCTCGTCGCTGGACAGCGCCGCCAGCAGCCAGCCCCGGTGGCGGGCGTCCACCGGCCGGACGACGTGGACGTCGGTCGAGGCGACGCCGTCGGTGAACGCGAGGCCGACCTTGTGGAAATAGGGGCGCAGTTTCCCGAAGAGCACATCGCCCGCCTGGAACCGTTTCTTCGTGCTCAGCACCGTGGACGCGCCCGCCCATCCGGAGAGCCACATGTGCCGTTTCGCGATGTGCTCCAGCCCGATGTAGTTCTCGCCGGGGCCGATGTCCGCCGCCGGGACGGTCACCGTCACCGGCCGGCCGAGCCCGTCCAGCCGGACCGAGCCGGGCGCGTCCGCGGCGAGCTCGGCGTACCGGGCCCTGACCAGGTCGTCGGCGGCTGAGGCGAGCCGCTCGTTGGCGGTGATCTTGTCGTCGAGCGCGCCGAGGATCTCCGCGACGGCGTCCTGGCCGGGACGCGGCACGTCCCGGACGGGGAGGCCGTTCAGGATCGCGTGCGTGAGCAGCGGCTGTCCCGACCCGATCCGATGGTGGTTCAGGCCGAGCCCTTTCAGCAGGTAATAGACGTACCGCGGATTCACGCCCTCCCGCGCCGTCGCGATGATGGCGTTGTCGGTGACCCAGCACCGCTCGCGCGCGTAATGGACGATGCCGCAATACGACCCCACGCGCCCGACGATCGTGCTTTCCCGTTCCGCGTTGAAACGACCCGCCGTGCCGATGACGCCGTTGGCCCCGTACGTCGGGTAGCCGGTGCCGGGCGAGGGCCGCGCCTTGCCGTTCGTGAAGGCGACGACCTCGCCGAGCCTGATCATCTCCTCAGCCGTCCAGCCGTTCCAGCCGCGCCCGGACGACGTCGTCGAGCCGCGCCGACTCGTCCAGCCGGGCGAGCAGTTCCTTGGTGAGCCGCTCGACCCGGTCGCGCACCGGCTCTCCCGCCTCGCCCGCCGTTTCCGCCGCGCCCGCGTAACGGCCGGGGGTGAGGACGTGGCCGTTGTCGCGGATCTCGTCCAGCGGCACCGAGCGGCAGAAACCGGGCTCGTCGGCGTACGGTGCGCGTGCGCTCGGGCCGCCGCGCCAGGAATGGTACGTCCCGGCGATCCTGGCGATGTCGTCGCTGGTCAGGACCCGTTCGGTGCGGTCGAGCAGCGTCCCCATGGAACGGGCGTCGACGAAGAGCACCTGCTTTCGCCGGTCTTCACGGCCGCCGTCCGGTCCCTTGTCCTTGGCGAAGAACCACAGGCATGCGGGAATCGGCGTCGTGCGGAACAGCTGCGGCGGCAAAGCCACCACGCAGGAGACCAGATCCGCCTCGACCAGCGCGGTGCGTATCGCGCTCTCCGCCGACTGCCGGGACGACATCGAGCCGTTCGCCATCACCACTCCGGCGCCGCCGCGCGGGCCGAGCTTGGCGACGATGTGCTGCATCCACGCGAAATTGGCGTTGCCCGCCGGCGGCACGCCGAAACGCCAGCGCGGATCGGCGGGATCGCGATACCAGTCCGACATGTTGAACGGCGGATTGGCTAGCACGTGGTCCGCGAGAAGGCCGGGATGCGCGTCCTCGTAGAAGGTGTCGGCGTGCCGGGCGGACAGGTCCCCGGCGATCCCGTGGATGGCGAGATTCATCCGAGCGAGCCGCCACGTCCGGGCGTTGGCCTCCTGCCCGTGCACCGCGATGTCGCCGCTGCGGCCCCGCCGGCTCAGCACGAACTTCTCCGCCTGGACGAACATCCCGCCCGAGCCGCAGCACGGGTCGTACACCCGCCCCTTGTACGGTTCGAGCACCTCGACCAGCAGCTTCACGACGCTCTTCGGCGTGTAGAACTCGCCGCCCCGGCGGCCTTCCGCGCGGGCGAACGTCTCCAGGAAGTACTCGTACACCTCGCCGAGCAGGTCCCGCGCGGCCGCCTCGCCGCCCTGCCCGTTGCGGCCGTCCCGTCCGTCGCTGCCGTCGCGGCCGGTGAAGCGGGCGTCGCCGATGACCGCCGCGAGGTCCGCGAGCCGCCGCTGGTCGACGTTGTCCGCGCCGAAGATCAGCGGGAGCGCGCCGTCCAGCGACGGCTCCGCCCGCATCACCGCGGCCATGGCCGCGTCGATGCGCGCGCCGATCGGCCCGGGGCCGGAGACGACGGCGGGCCACCGCGCCGATTCCGGAACGGCGCCGAACGCGGACGAGGCGTACTTGAGGAACACGAGCCCGAGCACGAAGTCCCGGTACTGGGAGGAGTCCATGGACCCGCGCAGCTTCGCGGCGGCCTTCCACAGGACGTCCTGCAGTTCCGCGATCCCCGTCTCCGTCACATCGGCGACTCTAGGGAGTCGGCGCCCGCCCCGCGAGCACCGGCCGGCCGGCGCCCCCGCGCGCGCGGGGGCGCGGGCCGCGCTCGCCGGCGGCTCGGCCGTTTCCGGCCGGTCGGCGACGACGCGCAGGTTGTCCGGGGAAAACGTGAATTCGCCTCACCGCGGCGGGTTAGGCTGAAGATCGCTCTGGAGCCGGACGAGAGGCACGAGGTGGACGACGGCTGGACGCCCCGCGAAGTCGACATGCAGGTGCCGAACGTCGCGCGCATGTACGACTACTACCTCGGTGGTAAGGACAACTACGCGGCCGACCGCGAGGCGGCCGAGAAGATCCTCGCGCGCGCGCCGTTCACGCCCGTCCTGGCCCGGCACAACCGGGCCTTCCTGCAGCGCGCCGCCCGGCACCTCGCCGCGGCGGGCGTCCGCCAGTTCCTCGACGTCGGGACGGGGCTGCCGACGCAGGGCAACGTCCACGAGGTCGTCCGGGAGCTCGTCCCGGACGCGCGGGTCGCCTACCTCGACGTCGACCCGGTCGTGGTCGCGCACGGCCGCGCCCTCACCGCCACCGACGACCGGACGATCGTCCTGGAGCACGACCTGCGGAACGTCGAGGCGATCCTCGCCGACCCGGTGCTGCGGGAGACGATCGACTTCGGCGAGCCGGTCGGGCTGATGCTGCTGGCCGTGCTGCACTGCCTGAGCGACGAGGAGGACCCGTACGGGTCCGTCGCGGCGCTGCGCGACGCGCTGCCGCCCGGCAGCCACGTCGTGATCTCGCACATCACCGGCGACGACGCGGTCACGGAGAACTCGACCGAGGTCTACGGCCACGCCAACACCGGCATGACGCACCGCAGCCGCGAGCGGCAGCTGCGCTTCTTCGACGGCTGGACGCTGCTGGAGCCCGGGCTGGTCCGGCTGGACGAATGGCGTCCCGACCCGGCCACCGGCACGATCGGCGCCGGTGGCGACTACTTCCTGTGCGGCGTCGGAGCCAAGACGTCCTGACGCGCCGCCCGGGCGGTCCGGCGCCGGCCGGGCGCCTCGGTCCGGGTCTTGCGGCCGGTCGCAGGGGTTTTGTCGGACGGTTGACAAGAGCGGGCCCGCCGATGCGTCCCGGCGCGCATTGGAATAAGTGTCTAATTACTCTAGGGTCGGGTCGCCGTCACCCGGACGGCACGGGGGGACGACACGAAGGGTTCACCGTCATGCACAGCAGCGCCCGCCGGGTCCTGCGCACCGTGCTGGCGTCCTGCTTGGGCGCCGCCATGACGGCGGCCGCCCTGCAGGGGACCGCCGCCGCCGCGCCGCAGGACACCGCGCCTCCCGCCCAGCCTCCAGGCCAGGACCCGTTCTACCAGCCGCCCTCGCCGCTGCCCGCCGGGCAGCCCGGCGACGTCATCCGCTCCCGCCCGTCCGTCTTCACCGTCGACCCGATCGGCCACTCGCCCTACGGCGGCGTGAAGTCCTGGCAGGTGCTGTACCGGTCGCAGACCGCCACCGGCGCCCCGACCGCGGTGTCCGGCACCGTGCTCGTCCCGGACAAGCCGTGGACGGGCACCGGCAAGCGGCCCCTCGTCTCCTACGCCGTCGGGACGCGCGGGCTCGGCGACTCCTGCGCCCCGTCCTACACCCTCACCCAGGGCCTGGACTACGAGGAACTGTTCGTCATCGACGCCCTCAACCAGGGCTGGGCCGTCGCCGTCACCGACATGGAAGGCCTCGGCACCCCCGGGCAGCACACCTACGAGGTCGGCCGCTCCCAGGGCATGGCCGTGCTCAACATGGCGCGCGCCGCCGAACGCCTCCCCGACGCCGGGCTCGCGGGCGCCCCCGTCGGCGTCAAGGGCTACTCGCAGGGCGGGACGTCCGCCGGATGGGCCGCCGAACTCGCCAGGTCCTACGCGCCGGACCTCGACCTCAAGGGCGTCGCCGCCGGCGGCGTCCCCGCCGACCTGCGCGCCGTCGCCGCGAGCCTCGACGGCAGCCCGTTCGTCGCGCTCATGTTCATGGCCGCCGTCGGCTACGACGCCGCCTACCCCGAGCTGAAGCTCGACGGCTACCTCAACGACAACGGCCGCGCGCTGCTCGCCAAGGCCAAGGACATGTGCCTGGTCAGCGTCGACGGCCCGCTCACCGTCCTGCAGACCGCCTTCAAGAAGATCAGCGACTACACCACCAGCAACCCGCTGGACACCCCGCAGTGGAAGGCGCGGCTCGACGAGAACAAGCTCGGCTCCACCGCGCCGAGCGTCCCCGTCTTCCAGGCGCAGGCGCTGCTGGACGAGATCATCCCGGCGAAGCAGGCCGAGACCCTCGACCACGACTGGTGCGCCAAGGGCGCCAACGTCACCTACAAGGGCTACCCGATCGCCGAGCACGCCACCGGCCTCCTGGAAAGCGAAGGGGACATGATGAGCTTCCTCGCCGACCGGTTCGCCGGTAAGCCCGTCGAGGGCAACTGCTCCGCCGCCTAGTCCTCCGCCCGGGGCGGGCCTTCGCGGGCCCGCCCCTCAGGCGGCGTCAGGCCTCGCGGCGCCAGGCGCCCACGATCAGCCGCCGCACCTCCGCCTGCGTGACCGGCGCCAGCCCGCGCCGCTCCCGCTCCCGGCACACCGACGTCATCTCCACGTCCGGCATCCCGCACGGGACGGCCCACGTCCACGGCGCCGGGTCGGCGTCCACGTCCATCGAGAACCCGTGCGCGCTCACGCCCCGCGAGATGTGCATCCCCAGCGAGACGATCTTGCGGCCCTCCGCCGTCCACACCCCGGTCAGCAGCGGGCCGCCCGGCGGGGTGTCGCGCCGCTCCGCCTCGATGCCCAGCTCCCCGAGCACCCCGACCAGCAGGTTCTCGATGTCGCGCAGCAGCCCCACCACGTCCCGCGGGTCCGCGAGCTTCAGGATCGGGTACCCGACGATCTGCTCCGGCGAGTGGTAGGTGAGCTTCCCGCCGCGCCGCACCTCCACCACCGGGATGCCGTGCGCCGGGTCCGGCCGCTCCTCCGGCGGCGTCCGCCGCCCCACCGTGTACGTCCGCGGATGCGACAGGATCCACAGCGTGTCGTCCGCGGCGCCGGCCTGCCGGTCCCGCACCATCTGCTCCATGGCCGCGACCGCCTCGGCGTAGTCGACGAGCTCGCTCTCGACCACCCGCAGCGGCCCGCCCTCGCGCCGCGCGCGCAACCCCGTCCGTGCCGTGCCCGGCTCGCCGTGGGATGTCGTCAATGACATGGATCCTCCCCGCAGGGAGTGTATCCGGGCACCGATGTCGGCCCCGCGAGGCAGGATGGTCGCATGGATCTGGTGGAGTTTCTGCGCGCCCGCCTCGCCAAGGACGAACAGGTCGCCCGGGCCTGCTCCGGCGCGTCCTGGACGGCCGGCCCCTCCGGCGCCGTCCACCTCGACGCCGACGGCGAGCCCGTCCTCGTCGCGTCCGCCGAGACCGAGGCCTACGCCGAGCACATCGCCCGCCACCACCCGTCCCGCACCCTCCAGGAGGTCGCCGCCCGCCGCCAGATCGTCGACGACCACGAGAAACACGCCTGGATCATCGCCCAAGGCCGCGCCACCCCCGAACAGCAGGCCGCCCAGGCCGTCCGCGAACAGACCCTCCGCCTCCTCGCGCTCACCTACTCCCACCACCCCGACTACAACGAGGAATGGCGCGCCTAGACGGACTCGACCAGCGCGGGATGCCGCGGATCGTCCACCTTCAGGACGACGTCGGCGGCCCGCAGCGGCCCCACCTCCCGCTCGTAACGGGCGAACGCCGGAAGCGTCCAGGCGAGCTGCTCCGGAGTGCGGCGCGCCAGCGCGCCCTGCGACATCGTCAGATGGACGACCAGATCGAACGGAAGGCCCCGGCCCATCAGCAACGAGCCGTCCAGCAACACCACACCGCCGGGCTGCACAGCCGTGTACCGCGCGCGCGTGGCCCGATCCAGCTCGGCGTCCCACAGGCTCGGCAGCACCTTCCCCGAACCGCCCGGCTCCAGCGGCCCCAACACCTCCCGCACGAGCCCGCCCACGTCCAGCCACTGGTCGTAGTACACGTCCGGATCCTCGCGGCCGAACTCGTACCGCAACGACGCCGGCCGCAGGAAATCCCGCGCCGACACCCGAACCACGTCACGTCCCGCCGCACGCAACGGCCCCACCAGCGCGTCGGCGAGCACCCACGGCTCCGCCGCCGGCGCCCCGTCCACCGCAACCCGCTGCCACGCCTCGCGCGGCGCCTCCGCGATCCGGCCGCACAGCTCCTCCACCGCCCGCCCGGGCGTGATCGCTCGCGCACGCATGCCTCCCATCCTGCAACACGGCGCCATGTACCGAACGTGTACCGCCCACCGCGACGATTCGCCCGTTGCCTCGGGGGAGGCATTCGCCCGTTGCTTAGGGGAGGCAGATGACGGACGGCACGATGCCGCGCCGCACGGTCCTGCGAGGCCTCGCCCTCGCAGGCGCCGCCGGACTCGCCGCCGCATGCGGCCAGGGCCCCGACCTCAGCACCAAGGCGACCGGCCGGAAACCGCTGTGGAAGCACACCTTCGCCACCGCGGACAACGGACACATCACGCCCGGCTCCGAGAACGACGACCTGTTCCCCTACTCGATGGCCGCATCCGACACCACGTTCTACGCGTCCTTCGAGGGCAAGCTCTACGCGTTCGACACCGCAGGCCGCCAACTGTGGCAATCCCCGTACGGCCACTACAACGCGTCCCCGATGTACGGGCGCACCGCACCGCTCGTGCTGGAAGGCACCCTCTACACCCTCCGCAACGAGCCCGGCGGCAAAGGCGCTCTCCAGGCCCTCGACCCAGGCACCGGCAGGCTCCGCTGGAGCTTCGCCCCCGGTGGATGGCTGTCCCCGCCCGCCGCGTCCGGCGGCCACGTCGCCGTCTCCAGCACCGCGCACCTCCACTGCCTCGACGCCGCGACCGGCGAAGAGCGATGGCGCGCCGGCGGCATCGGCTTCCCCGGCGGCCCAGCGATCGCCGACGGCGTCGTCTGCGCGGTCGACGCCCGGATGTACCTCGCAGGACTCGACGTCAAGACCGGCCGGACCCGCTGGCACCGTTCCGGCAGCTCCACCGGCGGCGCCGGCCTCTTCGAGCCGCACTCCTCCATCACCTCGGACGGCGACACCGTCTACATCCACTCGATGAGCGGCCTATGGGCGGTCTCGGCGCGCGACGGCAGGGTCCTCTGGTCCGGCACGACCGCCGGCGGCCTGACACCGGTGGTCCCGTCCGGCGGCGTCGTCTACGCCGCAGGCACCGGCGGCGTCTCCGCGATCACCGCCGGGAACGCGTCCTGGACCGTCCCCGTCCCGCACTGGGCGTCCGGCGCCGACCGTCCCCTCGCCTTCGCCGCCGGCGCCCTCATCTTCACCACGGACGGCCGCGTTTCCAGCGTGGACGCACGCAGCGGCGCACCGCGCTGGACGGCCGCCATCAAGGACTACGCGGATGAGGACGTCCCGCTCTCCAACGCCGCCACCGCGAATCACATCGTCTGCGTCCTCGCCAAGGACGAGGCAGTCAACGACGACGCCGGCAACAAGGACGGCCCGGTAGACCATCTCTACGCATTTCCGGCTTGATTGGACGGGGAGGGCTGTGGGGTGCGTTAAGGGCCTCGTGAGTGTCTTCACGCTCTCTTGAAAAGGGATACTCGGGTGCGTCGGTGAGAGGAGTGCTCGGGTGTTCTCCAAGGGGGTGTTCGGGTGCCTTGACGGGAGGGGTGTTTGGGGCATCGGCGAGAGTGGTGTTCGGGCGCCTCGGCGAGAGGGGTGTTTGGGGCATCGGCAAGAGGGGTGTTCGGGTGGTGGGGTGGCGCTTGCGTACGGGGCCGCCCCTCCAAAGTCAAGGGCGCCTTCGGCGTCGCTACGCG